>NZ_BAAGYK010000050.1:0-65268 GCF_054779355.1 Azotobacter armeniacus | reverse complement strand
TCGATCCGGCACAGATCATTGCCTGGTCATGTTGGCGAAGGGCTCATCAGGCCGGGGCCAGGCGGGCTCATCTCACTTCCAAAATGCAACTGTAGTGCTAGGGCAGCACTGCTTGCGTGACGGTTCCGGGCCTCAGTGGGTGGGGATTTCCGGCAGGGCGAAGAAGCGCCGGGCGCAGGCCGTGCTGTGTCCGGCCAACGCCTCTTCGGATTCGTTGCGATGGCGGGCGACTTCGTGCAGCACCTCGGGCAGGAAGGCCGGCTCGTTGTGTCCGCTCTTGGGCCGGGGGCGCAGGGTTCGCGGCAGCAGGTAGGGGGCATCGCTTTCCAGCATCAACCGGCCGGCGGGAATTTCCCGCACCAGCGGGTGCAGGTGGGTGCCGCGGCGCTCGTCGCAGATCCAGCCGGTGATGCCGATGTGCAGGTCCAGGTCGAGGTAGGCGAAGAGCGCCTGGCGGTCGCCGGTGAAGCAGTGCACCACGGCCGCTGCAAGACTGTCACGGTAGTGGCGGAGAATGGCGACCAGGCGCTGGCTGGCATCGCGTTCATGGAGGAACACCGGCTTGCCGAGCTCGACGGCCAGCGCCAGTTGTTCCTCCAGGGTCTTTTCCTGCCGAGCGCGCGGGGACAGGTCGCGGTTGAAGTCGAGGCCGCACTCGCCGACGGCACGGATTCGCTCCTCCTTCAATAGATCGTGCAACTGGCGGGCACTGTCGGGAGTCCACTCGCTGGCATCGTGGGGGTGGACGCCAGCGGTGGCGAACAGGTGGTCGCCAGCCTCGTCCAGCTGTCGGCAGAGCGCCAGGGCCTGTTCGCTGTCCGCCACGCTGGTGCCGGTCAGCACCAGCTGGCAGACCCCGGCCTGGTAGGCGTGGGCCAGCAGAGCTTCGCGGTCATGGGCTAAGCTGGGGTGGGTCAGATTGATGCCGATATCGACGAGTTGCATGGCTATGCCTCGGAAAAGAACGCGGGGAGCATAGCAGAGCCTCTCCGCTGCAATTAAAAGACATGCAGAATCAGTAGTTTGACATCCTCGCGGACGAGCTGGTCTGGCCCTGGGTGAGGCACCGTGAGACTCTTGGTGGCTCATGCCCTGAGGAACTTTGCTCCAGATACGGGGTTCCTACTGCCTTGGTTTGTCCGTCACACGCTGTTTTCAGGAGACCGGATGACAATAAGAAGACTGCTACTTCTGGCCTGCCTGTTGAGTCTGTTGCCGTTTCCGGCGGCAGCGCGTCTGGCCGGGCCGCCGGAAGCCTGGCAGCGGCCGGGGGAAGTCCGCGATCTACCACAGGTGCGCAGCAGTGGCGTGCTGCGGGTGTTGGTTAATCAGAGCCGGAACAGCTCGGGCGAAGTGAATGGGCAGCCCATCGGCGTCGAATACCGGCGTTTGCGTGCCTTCGAGCAATACCTCAACCGCACCGCCAAGGACGGTCGCAGCCTTCGCCTGGAGATCATCCCCAAGGCCAAGGACCAACTGATTGCCGCCCTGCAGCGTGGCGAAGGCGATCTGGTCGCTCCTGGCGAGCTGATTCATCTGCGTGGGCACGGCGATGTCAGCCCCAGCGCGCCGATCATGAGTCGGGTACCGCTGGTCCTGGTCGGTCGCCAGGGCGCGCGCCGCTATCGGCGGCTCGACCAACTGGCTGGCCAGACCTTGGTGCTGCCGGCCGGCAGCGCCGTCGGCGCTGCCGTCCATAAGGTCAACGAGCAGTTGGCAGCACGCAAGCTGCGGCCGATCGTCATCGAGTGGCTCGATCCCAGCCTGGCGGTGGAGGACGTGCTGGAGATGGTGCAGGCTGGCATCTATCCCCTGACCGCGGTGGAGTTGCCGATCGCCCAGCGCTGGGCCAAGGTGCTGCCCAAACTGCAGGTGGAGTCCGAGGTGATCTTCTCCCGGGACGACAACCTGAGCTGGTTCGTCCGCCGCAATGCTGGCCTGTTGCGCGCCAGTGTCGATCATTTTCTCAAGAACTACCGCAGTCCGGCCGATCAGGATGCAGTCCTCCAGCGCGTCTACCGGCGCCTCTACAAGGTGCACAATCCCTTGGGCAGGGTTGAGCGCAAGCGCCTCGAGAAGGTGCGCCCGGTCCTGCAGCAGTATGCCAAACGCAACGATCTCGACTGGCTGAACCTGGCGGCGGTCGCCTTCAAGGAATCGACCCTGAATCCGGCGGCGCGCGGGGCCGACAGCGCCACCGGGCTGATGCAGGTCACTCCGGCTGCCGCACGCAGCGTCGGCGTGGGCAACATCCATCGGCTGGAAAACAACGTTCAGGCCAGTGCCCGCTACCTGGCTTCGCTGCGTCGGAAATTCTTCTCCAGTCCGCGCCTCAACGAGCGCGAACGCATGGCCTTCACCCTGGCGGCATACAACATCGGGCCGCAGCGGGTGCAACAGCTGCGGGCTGAGGCGAAGCGCCGCGGACTGAACCCCGACCAGTGGTTCTTCCAGGTCGAGCGCATTGCCGCCGAGCAGCTGGGCATGGGCGTGGTCAGCTACGTGAACAGCGTGAACAAGTATTTCCTCGCCTTCCACCGTGAACGCAATGTCCTGGAGTCTAAGCCACGGGTCGCCAGTCGCGACGACGATTGACAGGGCACCCTGTTCAGCGGCTCGGCATGGCCAGTGGCCAATGGAGCAGGGGGTGATAGACACTGCCCTGTTCGTCGCTCGTCGAATGAAAGAGTACGAAGCGTTCCGCCCTCCAGGCGAAGCCTGGAGGGCTGTCGAGGGCCGAGCGCTTTCGGCACTGGCGGGCCAGGGTGAGATGCGGCCAGAACGCACGCTCGTCGGGGGAATGGCCGGCGGCACGCAGGACGTTGTGCAACTCGCCGGCCAGCTGCAGCAGGGCTTCGGGCGGCTGGCTGGGAGCCAGGGAGATGAGGCCATGATGGCCGATCTCCAGACGATCGAGATTCAACTCGAAGCCTTTCCCCTGTATCTGGCCGGCCAATCGTTGCAGCTCCTCCAGACGCTCGACCGGCTGGCTGCCGAGAAAGGCCAGGGTCAGGTGCAGGTTGCGCCTGGCGACGAGACGGCCGTCGAGTGCCAGCCCGTTGCGCCAGATATCGATCTCCGCGGCCTGCCGGTGCGGCAGGGGCAGGCCGAAGAACAGGCGCAGGCTCTTGATGTTCATGACTCCCCCTCGCTGCCCTCGGCTCAAGGGTAGTCGATCTCGACCAGGTACCAGGTCTTTTCCCCGGTGGGCGTTGGCACCCGAATCTCGGCATCCAGCGCCTTGCCGACCAGCGCGCGGGCGAGGGGCGCGTCAATGCTGATCAGGTTCTGTTTCAAGTCCAGTTCGTCCGGGCCGACGATGCGGTAGCGTGCCTGTTCGCCGTCGTCGGCCTCCAGGGTGACCCAGGCGCCGAAGTAGACCTTGTTCAGGTCGGCAGGGCGCTCGCCGACCACCTTGAGCTTCTCCAGCCGCTTGGTGAGAAAGCGCACACGGCTGTCGATTTCCCGCAGCATCTTTTTGCCGTAGGTGTATTCGGCGTTCTCTGAGCGGTCGCCCTGGGCGGCAGCCTCGCTGACCGCCTGGGTCACCTGCGGGCGGCGCACATGCCAGAGTTCGTGCAGCTCGGCACGCAGGCGCGCTTCGCCTTCAGGGGTGATCAAGGGCGTTCCGGCGGGACGGGGCGGTCGATAACGGCTCATGGGCTTCGCGATGTCGAAAGAGGGCGAAGGAAGATAGCAAAACCCGCCTGCGGACTCAGCCTTCCTGCAGTACCTGCAGCGGACTGGCGTTCAGGGCGCGGCGGGTACCTAGCAGGCCGGCGGCGCCCACCAGCAGCGCGCCGAGCGCCGGCAGCAGCAGAAGCCAGGGATGGGGATGCCACTGCAGGTCGAAGGCGAAGCGGTAGAGCAGGGCGCTGGCCAGTTCGCAGCCCAGCGCGGCGAGTAGGCCGCTGAGTGCTCCCAGCAGAGCGAACTCCAGGCGCCTGGCTTGAACCAGCAGACGCCGCTCGGCGCCCAGGGCGCGTAGCAGGGCACCTTGGCGGAGGCGTTCATCGAGGGTTGCCTGCAGCCCGGCGAACAGCACGCAGAGGCCGGCGGCGAGGACGAATAGCAGTACGTATTCCACCGCCAGGGTGACCTGGGCGAGGATGCCGCGCAGCTGGGCCAGCAGGGCCTCGACCTGGAGCAGGGTCACCGCGGGGAAGCTGCGTGCCAGGCGGACCACGTCGGCGTCCTGGCCGGGCGGCAGGTAGAAGCTGGTCAGGTAGGTGGTCGGCAGATCCTGCAGGGTACCGGGCTGGAAGATCATATAGAAGTTCGGCTGGAAGCTGTCCCAGTGCACTTCGCGCAGGCTGCTGACCCGGGCATCGCGGGTGATGCCGCCGACGCTGAAGGTGAGGCGGTTACCGAGCTTGAGCCCGAGGCTCTCGGCCAGTTCGGCCTCGACCGACACTCCGGGCAGCTCGCCGCTGTCGAGCTTGTCCCACCAGTGGCCGGCGCTCAGGCGATTGTCAGCAGGCAACTGTTCGGCCCAGGTCAGGCTGAGGTCTCGCTGGGTGGCGCGCTCGCCGCGGGAGTCCTTGCTGACGACCTGCTTGACCGGCTCGCCGTTGATGGCGGTCAGGCGCCCTGCCACCACCGGGTAGAGCGGTGCGCTCTGCGGAGCGATTTGCGCCACTTCTGTCATGAAACGCTCCTTTTCCGCCGGCAGGACATTCAGAGCGAAATGATTGGGTGCCTGCTCTGGAAGCTGGCTCTGCCAGGTATCCAACAGCTCACTGCGTAGCAGGGCGATCAGGGCCATGGCCAGCAGGATCAGGCCGAAGGCCAGGGCCTGTCCGGCAGCGGCGAGGGGGTGGCGCAGCAACTGGCCGATTCCCAGCCGCCAGGCCAGCGGCGCCTCGGCCAGCAGGCGGCGCAGGGTACGCAGAGCGAGCAGCAACAGGGCGCCGAGGGAGAGTGCGGCGAGCAGGCCGCCGCCGAGCAGGGCCAGGGTGAGTCTCAGGTCCAGGCTCAGCCGCCACATGATCAGGCCGAGCGCCAGCAGGGCTGCGCCGTAAGTCAGCCAGGCGCCGGGCGGCACAGGCAGGAGATCGCGACGCAGCACCCGCAGCGGCGGAACCCGGCCGAGGGCAGCGAGCGGCGGCAGGGCGAAGCCGGCCAGGGCGACCAGTCCGGTCGCGCTGCCGGCCAGCGCCGGCAGCAGGCCGGCGGCCGGAACCTGTGTCGGCAACAGGTCTTGCAGCAGCCAGAACAGTACCTGTTGCGCCAGCCAGCCCAGTCCCGCGCCCAGGCTGCAGGCGAGCAGGCCGAGCAGGCCCAGCTGCAGTCCATAAAGGCCGAGAGTGGCGCGCCGCGACAGGCCGAGGCAGCGCAGCAGGGCGCTGGCATCGAAACGACGGGCCGCGAAACGCGCGGCCGACAGGGCTACAGCGATGCCGGCCAGCAGTACTGCGGCCAGGCTGGCGAGATTCAGGTAGCGTTCGCCGCGGGCCAGTGCACCGCCGATCTGCCGATTGCCGGCGCGGGCATCTTCCAGGCGCTGGCCAGCAGCGAGCTGCGGCTTCACCTGCTGGCGATAGGTCTGCAGCACCTGCGGGCTGCCACGCCACAGCTCGCGGTAGCGCACCCGGCTGCCAGGCTGCACCACGCCGGTGGCGGCCAGGTCGTCGAGGTGCATCAGCACCCGCGGCGTGAGACTGTAGAAGTTGCCGGCGCGATCCGGCTCGTGGGTGAGGACGCGAGTCAGGCGCAGGCTCTTTTCGCCCACCTCGAGGCTATCGCCGACTCTGAGGCTCAGGGCGATCAGCAGGCGTGCTTCGGCCCAAGCTTCGCCAGGGGAAGGTCCCGGACCGGGAGTGTCCGGCTGATAGGGAGCGGGTGCGCTTTTCAGCTCTCCGCGCAGTGGGTAGGCACTGTCGGCGGCCTTGACGCTGGCCAGCTGGATGCTTGTGTCGGTGGCGATCACGCTGGAGAACTCGACGACGCTGGCATGCTCCAGTCCGAGCGCCGTGCCGACCGCCAACTGATCTGAAGTGGCCGGGAAACTGCCGCTCAGGCGCAGGTCTGCGCCGAGGAACTCGGTAGCGCGCAGCAGCATGCCGGCATTCAGGCGAGCACTGAAATAGCCGATGGTGGTGGTTGCCGTCACTGCCACCAGCAGGGCGAAGAACAGCACCCGCAATTCCCCGGCACGGGCGTCGCGCAGCAGCTGGCGGACGGCCAAGCCCAGCAGGCGGAAGAAGGGCAAATCCATTCATGGCTCCGAAGCGACCAGGCGGCCGGCTTCCAGGCGTATAGAGCGCTGGCAGCGCCGGGCAAGCCGCTCGTCGTGGGTGACCAGCACCAGCGTGGTGCCGCGTTCCTGGTTGAGGGCGAAGAGGAGGTCGCTGATCCGCTCGCCGGTCTGACTGTCGAGGTTGCCGGTTGGTTCGTCGGCAAAGAGGATGTCCGGCTCGGCGGCGAAGGCGCGGGCGATGGCGACGCGCTGCTGTTCGCCGCCGGAGAGCTGCCTCGGGTAATGGGCGAGGCGCTGGCCGAGCCCCACCCGCTCAAGCAGCTCGCGGGCACGCTCCCGGGCATCGGAGCGGCCCTCCAGTTCGAGGGGGAGCATGACATTCGCCAAGGCGTCGAGCGTATCGAGCAGTTGGAACGACTGGAAGACGAAGCCGACATGTTCGGCGCGGATCCGCGCGCGGCGGTCCTCATCCAGGCCGGCGAGGCTGTGGCCGGCCAGCGCAACCTCGCCGGCGCTGGGCAGGTCGAGTCCGGCAAGGAGGCCGAGCAGGGTCGACTTGCCGGAGCCGGAGCTGCCGACGATGGCCAGGCTGGCGCCGCGGGGGAGATCGAGGTCGAGCCCGTGGAGGATGGTGAGTTCGCCTTCCGTACTGGAAACCACTTTGCTAAGGTTCTGCGCAACGAGAATGCTCGGGTTCATGGAGATTCCAATGCGTGGGTGGTTGCTGGGCGGTGCGCTGGCTTCGCTGCTCTTCTGGGCGCAAGGGGCGCTGGCGGGTACTGTGCTGGTCGTCGGCGATAGTATCAGCGCCGCTTTGGGAGTGGAAACCAGCCAGGGCTGGGTCGCACTGCTGGAGAGGCGTCTCGCCGAGCGCGGACTGGCGCACCGGGTGGTGAATGCTTCTATCAGCGGTGACACCAGTGCAGGAGGTCTCGCCCGCCTTCCTGCGCTGCTCGCCAGCCACAGTCCGGAGCTGGTAATCATCGAGCTGGGAGGGAACGATGGCCTGCGTGGACAGTCGCCACAACAATTGCAACAGAATCTTGCGGTGATGATCGACAGCTCGCACTCCACTGGAGCGCAGGTCGTGCTGCTCGGCATGCAGCTGCCGCCGAACTACGGGCCCCGCTACAATCAGGCCTTCAGCCGAGTCTATGCGACCCTGGCCGAGGAGAAACAGGTGCCGCTGGTGCCATTTTTCCTCGATGGGGTGGGAGGGGTGCCTGGAATGATGCAGGCCGACGGCATCCACCCGACCGCGGAGGCCCAGCCGAGGATGCTGGACAATCTCTGGCCTACCTTGGAGCCGCTGCTTTGACGGGTTGGCGAGAGCTTTGCGAAAAGGGGGCTTTCCGGGCTTTTCCGTGCATGTTCTTTCGGCTAATGTTGCGCCCCCTTCTGGAGCCCTCGATGCCTCGTCCCGCCTGGTCCTTGCATGCCTATTACCTGATCGAGCCGGATGAGCAACTCGATCTATTCGCCTGTCGCGAGGTACGTTTGCATCTGGCCGGCCGTCAGCTGGAGCTGGGCGGCCAGATCGATCGGACCCTGTGCGGCGGCCTGCTGCCAGCACAGCCACGCTGGCGCGGCCTGACCAAGCCGCTACTGCGCGATGACCGGCTTTGTCCGGCATGCCGGGCCGCCCTGGAGGCACAGCGCCGGGGTGATTGCGTGGGCTGGTCGATTCCCTGGGTCCTTGGCTAAACGGGCCGATGATGCTGTACAATCACGAATTCTCACTTGGGCTCCCCATGCCAAGGACTGTCCCGATGTTTGCGCGTGTTGCTGCTTCCCTATCTTTCTCGACGCTGCTGAGTGCTCCTCTGGCGGCCTTGGAGTTGCCGCTCCCTCCGCCTGGCGAGGATGTGGTCGGGCAGGTACAGGTCATCAAGGCCAAGTACGAGGACACCTTCGCCGATATCGGTCAGGCCAACGACATCGGCTACCTGGAAATGGTCGCGGCCAACCCAGGCGTGGATCCCTGGCTGCCGGGGGGGGGGACCGAGGTGCTCCTGCCGACGCGCTACATATTGCCGCCCGGTCCCAGGGAGGGAATCGTCATCAATTTGGCCGAGTACCGCATGTATTATTTTCCCAAGGATCAGAATGTGGTGCATACCTATCCTTTGGGAATCGGGCGTGAGGGTTGGGGTTCTCCTGTCGCCGAAGCTCGCATCACCGGCAAGATCAAGGACCCGGCATGGTATCCACCGAAATCGATTCGCGAGGAGCATGCCGCCGACGGCGATCCGCTGCCGGCCATAGTTCCAGCTGGTCCGGACAATCCGTTGGGGCCTTTCAAGTTCACCTTGAGCTTGTCTGGCTATCTGATCCATGGTTCGAACAAGAAATTCGGTATCGGCATGCGAGTCAGCCATGGCTGCTTCCGCATGCTGAACCACAACGTGCTGGAGCTGGCGAGCATGGTGCCGGTGGGCACCAAAGTGCGCATCATCAACGAGCCATACAAGTTCGGCATCTCGGGTGGCAAGGTTTACCTCGAGGCCCATGCTCCGCTAGAGGACGAGCCGGTGAAGTCTTCCGTGGTGGACAAGCATGCGGCGCTGGTTGACGAGTTGCTCAAGCGCAATGACTTGCTGGGCCAGTGGCGGCTGGATTGGGAAGTTGTACGAGAAGTCGTGGCGGCGGAAGATGGCTTGCCGGTTGAAATATCCGGGAAGTCGGGTCTGGTCAGCACTAATGGAATGGATATCTGAGAACTGCCCGTGGTTTGAGCGAGTTGACAGCGCAGCACCGATCTTATTTGAGGTCTTCAAATAAAAAGCCGACCCGCTTGTGGGTCGGCTTTCTTGTCTCTAAAGGAACAATTACTTGCGGCTGGCTTTTTCCAGCATGCGCAGGGCGCGCTCGTTGGCTTCGTCAGCGGTCTGTTGAGCGCGCTGAGCGGCTGACAGAGCTTCGTCGGCCTTGCGGTAGGCTTCGTCAGCACGAGCCTGGGCGCGAGCAGCTGCATCTTCGGTGGCGGTGATGCGAGCTTCACTTTCTTCTTTGGCGGCGCTGCTGCAACCTGCGGCCAGCAGGGCGGCCAGGGTCAGAGCGGAAATTTTCAGAGCGTTGTTCATTGTGTTCCCCTTTTGAGGTGGCTTTCATCTTAAAAGCAATTTCCCGTGCGAGGGAAATTCGCCGAGCAACATACTACCTATAACTTTTAGTAAGTAAACTGAGCATGCACAAGACCGCTATGTTTTTTTGAGGCGGCTTCAAGGAATTCATGAAATTGACTAAAAATTATCCAAAAATTGTGTATGCAAAAGGATCTATCGAGGCTTGAGGGCGCTTAATGGATTATTCTTGTACCATCACTGCTCATCGGATAAACAGGTGGCTCTCCTCGACGCGTGCTACACCGAAAACGAAAAGCAGTTGCCCACGTTCGTGCGAGGCCGGTGCAGGGTGTTTCTTCGGTGGGGAAAGAGCGTAAGGTACGAAGCGTACAAAAATAAGACAAGCTTAAGGGGAAACGGAATGAGCGAGGCATTATCCATTCACCATGATCAGGCCGGACATCAATTCGAGGCTATCATAGATGGGCATCGCGCCTATCTGGCCTATATGGACCTGGGGAAGAATACCTTGGATATCTACCGTACCTATGTTCCCACTTCCTTGCGCGGTCGCGGTATCGCGGCTGCCTTGACTGCCGAGGCGCTAGACTATGCCAAACGCATGGGTTACACGGTGATTCCGTCCTGCTCGTACGTCGAGCGCTACATGGAGCGCCAGCAGCATTAGCCTTGAAAGGGCTGGCACGAACAGCAAAACGCCGGGTGATCATCCCCGGCGTCGTTGTTTCTGGTGGTCAGGGGCGTTTCCGTTTCGACAGGACATCCTTGAGCTTGGTGTGCATGTCGCGCACTGCCGTGACCGTAGCTTCCCAGTCGATGCAGGCATCGGTGACAGAAATCCCGTACTTGAGGTCGCTCAAGTTTGCGGGGATCGACTGGCTGCCCCAGCCCAGATTGCTTTCCACCATCAGGCCGATAATGGATGAGTTGCCTTCGAGGATCTGGTTGGCGACGTTGGCCATTACCAGGGGCTGCAGGGCTGGATCCTTGTTCGAGTTGGCATGGCTGCAGTCCACCATGATATTCGGCAGGATGCCAGCCTTGTTCAGCTCCTGCTCGCAGATGGCAACGCTGACTGAGTCGTAGTTGGGCTTGCCGTTGCCTCCGCGCAGAACGACATGCCCGTAGGTATTGCCCTTGGTGGCAACGATGGAGACGCTGCCCAACTGGTTTATACCCAGGAAGCGGTGGGGCCTGGACACCGACTGAAGTGCATTAATCGCTACGGTCAGGCTGCCATCCGTGCCGTTCTTGAAGCCGACGGCAGACGACAGGCCGGAGGCCAGTTCGCGATGTGTCTGGGACTCCGTTGTGCGGGCGCCGATGGCCGACCAGCTGAACAGATCCTGCAGGTACTGCGGAGAGATCGGATCCAAAGCCTCGCCTGCGGTCGGCAGTCCCGTTTCGGCGATATCGAGTAGCAGCTGGCGAGCGATGTGCAGCCCCTCTTCGATCTTGAAAGTGTCGTCCAGATAGGGGTCATTGATCAGGCCTTTCCAGCCAACGGTGGTGCGGGGTTTCTCGAAGTAGACGCGCATCACCAGGAACAGGGTATCGGAGACCTCTGCGGCAAGGATCTTCAGCCGTTCCGCGTACTCATGCGCCGCCTTGACATCATGGATGGAGCATGGCCCGACAACCACGAACAGACGATGGTCCTTACCATCGAGAATGTTGCGGATGACTTCGCGACCGTGGGAGACGGTGTTCATGGCGGCGGCACTCAAGGGAATATCGGCCTTGAGCTGATCTGGGGTGATCAGGGGGTCGTTGGAGACAATATTTATGTCATTTATCGGTAAATCGGCCATTGGGTTACTCATCAGGTCACTGTGCCAGCCGCCAGCATCCCCGCGCGGCGGGGCACGGCATGTGAGGCAATGGGAAAGAAGGAACCTTAACGCGTTATGCGCAGCGTCGACAATGGGCTTTTGGAGAATACCGAGAGAGAATGAAAGGGAGGGCGTCGGTTTCCCCCTGCATGGGCAGAGCTGCCGTGATACGGATTCGGCTCCTGCCGTGCACCTGTTCCGTGCAGGTGCGCCCTCCGTGCGCTTGGCGGTGATTGGTCGATTGAGCGCAGGAAAGCTATTGAGGTGACGAGGCGTCTGGCTTTATTCGGTAAACTATCAATAATGGTTATAAAAATGCTGTCATTTTGCGGGCGTTCGTTATCTTGGTTTGAGGGACAGCCATGAAGCTTCAGCAACTGCGTTACATCTGGGAAGTTGCGCACCACGATCTCAACGTCTCAGCTACCGCCCAAAGCCTCTACACGTCGCAGCCCGGCATCAGCAAGCAGATCCGTCTCCTCGAGGACGAACTGGGGGTGGAGGTTTTCGCGCGTAGCGGCAAGCACCTGACGCGGGTGACACCGGCTGGCGAGCGGATCATCACCACCGCCGGGGAAATCCTGCGCAAGGTGGAAAGCATCAAGCAGATCGCTCAGGAATTCTCCAACGAGAAAAAGGGCACCCTGTCCATCGCAACGACGCATACACAGGCGCGCTATGCTTTGCCTCCGGTGATCAGTGCTTTCATCCAGCAGTACCCGGAAGTTTCTCTGCACATGCATCAGGGCACGCCGATGCAAATCGCTGAAATGGCGGCCGATGGAACCGTCGACTTCGCCATCGCCACCGAGGGACTGGAACTGTTCAGTGACCTGATCATGATGCCCTGCTACCGCTGGAACCGTTGTGTGGTGGTGCCTCACGGGCATCCACTGACCAAGTTGCCCAAGCTGACGCTGGAGGCGGTGGCCGAATATCCGATCGTCACCTATGTATTTGGCTTCACCGGGCGTTCCAAGCTGGATGAAGCCTTCCTCAGTCGCGGCCTGACCCCCAGGGTGGTATTTACCGCCGCCGACGCCGATGTCATCAAAACCTATGTGCGGCTCGGGCTTGGTGTGGGCATCGTGGCCCGGATGGCGATAGATGAGAAGCTCGACGGCGATCTGGTTGTTCTCGATGCCAGCGAGCTCTTCGAGTCCAGCGTGACCAAGATCGGTTTCCGCCGTGGTACTTTCCTGCGCGGGTTCATGTGCGACTTCATCGAGAAGTTCGCTCCGCACCTCACCCGATCGGTCTTGAGCAAGGCCATGCAATGCCACAACAGGGCCGAGCTGGACGAACTGTTCGAGGGGGTCGAGCTGCCAGTGTACTGACGGGGCGGACCGCCGCGGATCAGCTCTTGCCGGTCAAGTTGCCGGCGTGCAGTCCACATTCCTTGTGGGTGGCTTCCTCCCACCACCAGCGGCCCTCGCGCTCGTGCTGGTTGGGCAATACCGGACGGGTGCAGGGTTCGCAGCCGATGCTGATGTAGCCCCGCTCATGCAGAGGGTTGTAGGGGACCTCGAGCATGCGGATATAGCCCCAGACCTCTTCGCTGCTCATCTGTGCCAGCGGATTGAACTTGTACAGGGGGCTGTCCGCCGAGGAGAAGGCGCCATCCACCTCGAATTCGGCCACCAGGCTGCGGGTGCCAGGGCTCTGGTCGCGGCGCTGCCCAGTGGCCCAGGCGCTTACCGTGGCCAGTTTGCGCCTGAGTGGCTTGATCTTGCGGATGCCGCAGCATTCGCCATGACCGTCCTTGTAGAAGCTGAATAGCCCCTTTTCCCTGACCAGGGGTTCAAGCAGGTGGGCCTCGGGCGAGAGTACTTCGATGGCAATGCCATAGTGCTCGCGCACCTGCTCGATGAAACGGTAGGTCTCGGGGTGCAGGCGGCCGGTATCCAGGGTGAAGACCCTGACATTCTTGTTGAGCTTCCAGGCCATATCGACCAGCACGACGTCCTCGGCGCCACTGAAGGAGATCCACAGCTCTTCGCCGAAATGATCGAAGGCAGTCTGCAGGATTTCCTGGGGCGATTTGCCGGCGCAGGCAGCGGCCAGCTCGGCGGTATTCACGGCTTGCTTCATCAGGCGGTTTTCCTAGTATCGTGAGCGGCTGGGGATTGTGCGTCGCAAATACTAGCAAAGGGAAGTTTTCCCCCTAAATAATCGATCTCGAGTGGCGAATTCATTTTC
Organism: Azotobacter armeniacus; assembly: GCF_054779355.1. NCBI lineage: Bacteria > Pseudomonadati > Pseudomonadota > Gammaproteobacteria > Pseudomonadales > Pseudomonadaceae > Azotobacter > Azotobacter armeniacus. Next base: position 51,952 of record NZ_BAAGYK010000050.1, on the reverse strand, counting down.
GTTATGAGCGATTACAACTCGCGGAGGGTTTCCAGCAGCGTCCGCACTTTGGTGATGGACTCCTGATATTCCGCTTCCCAGTCCGAGTCGGCAACGATGCCGCCGCCGCCCCAGCAACTGATCCGTCCATTCCGGGCCAGCAGGGTGCGGATGATGATCGAGCTGTCGAGCTCGCCGCGCACATCCAGATAGAACAGTGAGCCGCAGTAGGCCGAGCGGCGCTTGCCTTCCAGTTCCTCGATGATCTGCATGGCACGGATTTTTGGCGCGCCGGTGATGGATCCCCCCGGAAAGCTGCCGGCGAGCAGGTCCAGGGCATCCTTCCCGAGAGCCAGTTCACCGCAGACACAGCTGACCAGATGGTGCACGTTCGGATAGCTCTCCAGGACGAACAGTTCGGGAACGCGCACCGAGCCGGGCTGGCAGCTGCGGCTCAGGTCATTGCGCAGCAGGTCGACGATCATCAGGTTTTCGGCGCGGTCCTTGGGGCTGTTGCGGAGCTCGTCGGCGAACAGCCGATCTTCCTCGGCGTTGCGACCGCGCGGTCGGGTGCCTTTGATCGGCCGGGTTTCTACCTGTCCATGCGTGATTCGCAAAAAGCGTTCCGGCGAGAAGCTGAGAATGGCGCCACCCTCACCCAGGGACTGGTATCCAGCGAAGGGCGTCGGGCAGGCTTGACGCAGGGCCTTGTAGGCTGCCCAGGGATCGCCACGGAAGGATGCTTGGAAGCGCTGGGCGAAGTTCACCTGATAACAGTCCCCGGCCTGGATGTAGGCGAGAATGCGCTCGATGGCCAGGCGGTAGTCGTCGGAGGTCAAGTCTGGTGTGAAATCCGCATCGAGGTGGAATTCTGCTGCTTGGATTTTGGCTGGTACAACAAATAACTGCTGCAGACGCTCGCATTCGGTGCTGTCCAGGCTGGGATGACAGACCAGTTCGGTAGTTCTCGAATGATGATCGCTGATCAGCGCCCAGGCATATAGGCCGAGCTCGGCATCGGGAAGCTCCTGATCATCGTGGGCCGTAGCGGGCAGACGCTCCAGGCGACGGGCAAAGTCGTAGGACAGGTAGCCCATCAGGCCGCCGGCAAAAGGAAGCCCGCGTACCTTTGCGTAGCCCAGGCTCGCAGTCGCCTGGCGCAGGCGGTGGAGGAAGTCGCTGCCGGTTTCGCCGGGCTCGGGGCTGAGCCGGGCCAGGGGCCAGGCGCTGAGCAGGTCGTAGCGCCCCCGCTGCGACGCCGGCTGGCCACTGTCGAACAGCACGGCGCCGGGTGCCTGGCGGATTCTCTCGAAGTAGATGGCTGGATCGGCACTATAGGGAAGAGCATGGGTACGGCAACTGGGCATGCGGGTGCGTCGATTGTGGCAAAGTCTGATTGTAGCGCCAGAGGGGCCAGACTGCCGGCCTCCCAAGGTAATCCGCCCCCGTAAGGGGGCGGGGGATCAGACGGCGGTGGCAGAGACGTGGCCGAACAGCTCCTGGGAAAAGCGCACACGCTCTTCGGGCGTCTCCTGGATGTCGTGCTCCTTCAATTCGGCCAGGCGGGCCTCAATCGCGTGAGTGCGAAGAGCCAGACCACCATCATTGGCTATCTGGATGTTTAGCCCGGGACGAGCGTTGAGTTCGAGGATCAGCGGCCCCTTGATCTCGTCTAGCACCATGTCCACGCCGATGTAGCCGAGACCGCAGAGCTCGTAGCAACCGGCTGCCAGCTTCATGAAGCCGCCCCAGTCGGGCAATTGCACGCCGTCCACCGGATTGGTGGTGTCCGGATGCTTGGCGATCTTGTTGTTCAGCCAAGTGCCGCGCAAGGTGATGCCTGTGGCCAGATCGACACCGACGCCGATGGCGCCCTGGTGCAGGTTGGCCTTGCCGCTGGACTGGCGGGTCGGCAAGCGCAACATGGCCATCACCGGGTAGCCCATCAGCACAATGATACGGATGTCCGGTACGCCCTCGTAGCTGATGCTCTTGAAGATCGGATCCGGCTTGACCCGGTACTCGATTAGCGCCCGGTCCCGGTGTCCGCCGAGGGAGTAGAGGCCGGTGAGGATGCTGGAGATGTGATGTTCGAGCTCGTCATGGGTGACGATCTTGCCGGAAACCGTCTTGTAGCGGCCTTCGAAGCGGTCGGCGATGACCATGATGCCGTCGCCGCCGGCCCCCTGGGCCGGCTTGATCACGAAGTCGCTGTGCTCGCCAATGATTTGATCGAGCGTCTCGATTTCCTTCTCGGTCTCGATGATCCCGTAGAGCTCGGGTACATGAATGCCGGCTTCGATGGCGCGATGCTTGGTGATGATCTTGTCGTCGACGATGGGATACAGGCTGCGCTTGTTGTACTTCAGCACATAGTCCGCATTGCGCCGGTTGATGCCCATGATGCCCTTGGCTTCCAGGGCCTTCCATCTCTTCCACAGGTTGATCATGACTCAGTCCTTCAGGAAGGCCTTGAAGCGGAACAGCTCCGTCAGGCGGTAGCCACGGTAGCGCCCCATCGCCAGCATGAAGCCAACCAAGATCAGCAGCACCGTCGGGAAGGTGAAGATGAAGTAGGTCAGCTGCGGAATGTTCATCAGCAGGTGGGCCAGCGAGGCGGCGATGATGGTGCCGAGGGCGACCTTGAAGGCATGGCCGCCGCCGCGCTCTTCCCAGGTGATCGACAAGCGCTCGATGGTCATGGTCAGGATCACCATTGGGAACAGTGACACCGACAGGCCGCGCTCGAGACCGAGCTTGTGGCTGAACAGGCTGATGATGGCGATCAGCACCACCACGAAGGTCAATACCACCGACAGGCGTGGAAGCATCTGCAGCTTGAGGTGTTCGAGGTAGGAGCGCAGAGACAGGCCGAGGGCGGTGATCAGGGTGAACAGGATGATGCCGAAGCCCACCTGGGTTTCGCGGAAGGCCAAGGCAATCAGGACTGGAGTGAAGGTGCCAAGGGTCTGGATGCCGATCAGGTTGCGCAAGATCAGGATTAACAGCACGCCGATCGGAATCATGACTATGATCTGGTAGGTCTGCTGGGTTTCCAGCGGCAGGCCGTACAGGGTGTATTCGAGGAAGTCGGCGTCGGTATTCTGGTCGGTCATCTTGGCCAGGCCGATGGCGTTCAGCTCGCTATTGTTCAGGGTGAAGTTGACCTGGGCCTGCTTGCCGCCATCCACGCTGATCAGGGGCTCGTCGCCGGTCCACCAGATCAGGCGGTCAGCCGGCAGGCCCTGTTCGCCGCTGTCCGGGTTGAAGTACAGCCATTTCTTGCCATTGAAGCTGCGAATCCAGAGTTCGGGGCTGATCGCCTGGTCGGCGATCAGGCGCAGGGTATGTACGCGCTCCATCGGCACGTGGGCGAAGGACAGCAGGAGCTCAACAATGCGGACCCGATTCGAAGTCGAAGTATTGCCGGCAGAGAGCAGCTTGACATTGTCGTCGTTGAGGTTGTTGACCCGTTTGATGGTCTCGCCGATGAAAGTTTCAACGTCGGCCGAATGCTCGCGGATGGGTGCCAGTAGGGCTTCGGCGGCAATCTTTTCGGCACCCTCCAGTGGGATGCTATCGCGGAAAATCGGCCCCTTGGGCTTGGGCAAGTCGCCCGTATAGCGCTTAGTGAGGGCCAGGCGATAGTAGAGGGTCTGCTTGCCGCTGGCGCGCCGCGCCGACCAGGTCACCCGGCGGTTGTTGTCGACCTGGTTGACGCTCACCCCATAGTTGTTGGAGATGAAGCTCTCATTGAGGCTGACGTAGTCCTGGTTGAGTGGCGGAGCGAACATCTGCACTTTCACTGGCTCGCGGGGATTGGCCTGAAATTCGACGCGAGCATCGATGTTCCACAGGTCGTCGGTCTCGTCTTCGGTCACCGGGATGCCCAAGACGAAGATCTGATGCGCCGTGACCAGAACTCCGATCGATACCAACAGGACGATCAGTATTTTCAAATGCAGGTTGAGAGCGCGCATGCATATTACTCGGCGGAATTTGCAACAGTGGTGCAGCCGGGCTTGCCGGTTGCATATTTAATGCCCGGATCGACCAGAGCGCCGAAGCGTGCGAGTGCGTCGGAGCCGATCAGCAGCGGATATTGAAATGCACTCCGGTCGGTCAGGTTTACCTCTATGGTGCGCAGGCTATCGCCCATGCAGAAGTCCAGCTCGACGACCGGACGAGCTGTGTAGGTCTTGCTTTCTTCCTGGTCATAGTCGCCAGATCGGCGCTTGATCTTGCTGATTCGTGCCAGCGGCCGCTCGATGGGATGTGCGTGGCTATCGTCGATGGCCAGGTAGAAGCGTACCCAGGTTTCGCCGTTGCGCTTGAAGCGGCTGATATCGCGGGCACTGAGCGACGCTGTCTCGGCCCCCGTGTCCAGCTTGGCCACGACCTCCAGCTTGAGTTCAGGCAGCAACACGTATTCGTTCAGACCAAAGATGGTCTTCTCGGCGGCAGAGAGCAGGCCGGGAATGAGCAGCAGACAAGACAGAAGGGCAAGGGGCTGGAATCTCATAGGTCCTATAGACGGAAGCAATCAACGATTCAGGCATCGGCTTGGCGAGTGGATCCAACATGCCTATGTGCAGCGTGCGGATGTGGGCAAGGCCCCGGCCGCACGCGGCGCGCATTCTAGCACGGGTTTCCCACATCGACAGATCCGTTACCCCGGGTCTGCGAGAGGTGCGGAGAGAAGCACGCCTTGCAACTATTGTCGACAATGGTATGTTTTTATTTGACATATAGATCTGTGCAGCCTATTTTCTGCACAATAAAAACACAAAGTGTCGACAATATGCTAGATGCTACTTACTCATCCCAAAGTATCCCGAACGACTCCGAGACGCTCTCCGAGCATGTCTTCCGGCGCATCCAGGCGGCGATCGTGAAGGGCGAGATCGCCCCGGGCAGCAAGATCTCCGAGCCCGAGTTGGCGCGGACCTACGGCATCAGTCGTGGTCCCCTGCGCGAGGCCATCCATCGCCTGGAAGGGCAGAAGCTGCTGGTTCGGGTGCCCCATGTGGGGGCCAGAGTGGTTTCGCTCAGCCACCAGGAACTGATCGAGCTCTATGAAATCCGCGAATCCCTAGAGGGTATGGCCTGCCGGCTGGCGGCCGAGCGCATGACCCAGGCCGGGGTCGATGAGCTGCGCCGGGTGCTGGATACCCATGAGCGCGATGCAGCCTTCCAGGCCGGTGTCGGCTACTACCAGCAGGAGGGCGATTTCGATTTCCACTATCGGATTATCCAGGGTAGCGGCAACCAGACGCTGATGCGCATGCTCTGCGGGGAGATGTATCAGCTGGTGCGTATGTACCGCATCCAGTTCTCCTCCACGCCCAACCGGCCGCGCCAGGCCTTCAACGAACACCACCGGATTCTCGATGCCATTGCCGATCACGACGGCGAACTGGCCGAGCTGCTGATGCGCCGGCACATTGCTGCATCCCGGCGCAACATGGAGCGTCACTATGAGGACGCTCAGGTGAATACAGCCAATAAAAGGGGTAAGTCATGACTCAGACGTCTGCCGGGCAACGTTTCCGCGATGCCGTCGCCAGCGAGCACCCGCTGCAGGTGGTTGGTGCCATCAATGCCAACCATGCGCTGCTGGCCAAGCGCGCCGGCTTCAAGGCCATCTACCTGTCAGGTGGCGGGGTGGCGGCCGGTTCTCTGGGCTTGCCGGACCTGGGCATCACCGGCCTGGACGACGTGCTGACCGATGTACGCCGTATCACCGACGTGTGCGACCTGCCGCTGCTGGTCGACGTCGATACCGGCTTCGGCTCCTCGGCCTTCAATGTTGCCCGCACCGTCAAGTCGATGATCAAGTTCGGTGCCGCCGCCATCCATATCGAGGATCAGGTGGGGGCCAAGCGCTGCGGTCACCGGCCGAACAAGGAAATCGTCTCCCTGCAGGAGATGGTCGACCGGATCAAGGCGGCGGTGGATGCCCGTACCGACGACAGCTTCGTGATCATGGCACGCACCGACGCGCTGGCAGTGGAAGGCCTGGAGGCGGCATTGGATCGCGCCGAAGCCTGCATCGAGGCGGGTGCCGACATGATCTTCCCCGAGGCCATCACCGAACTGGCGATGTACAAGACCTTCGCCGACCGAGCCAGGGCACCGATCCTGGCCAATATCACCGAATTCGGTGCCACGCCGCTGTATACCACAGAGGAGCTGGCCTTGGTCGACGTGTCCCTGGTGCTCTACCCGCTGTCGGCGTTCCGCGCCATGAACAAGGCGGCCGAGAACGTCTATATCGCGATTCGCCGCGACGGTAGCCAGAGGAATGTGGTCGACACCATGCAGACCCGCATGGAGCTCTACGATCGCATCGACTATCACACCTACGAGCAGAAGCTCGACGTGCTGTTCGCTCAGAAGAAGAACGGCTGAAACCTTGTTGTCGCATCCAGAATAAATTCAAGAGGAGAGAGCAATGGCTGAAGCAAAAGTATTGAGTGGTGCCGGTCTGCGTGGCCAGGTCGCCGGCCAGACTGCATTGTCCACCGTCGGTCAGGCGGGAGCTGGATTGACCTACCGTGGTTATGATGTGCGTGAACTGGCCAAGGACGCGCTGTTCGAGGAGGTGGCCTACCTGCTGCTGTACGGCGAGTTGCCGACCCATGCCCAGCTGGATGCCTACCTGACAAAACTGCAGGGCCTGCGTGACCTGCCCCAGGCGCTGAGGGAAGTGCTCGAGCGCATTCCGGCCAACGCTCATCCCATGGATGTGATGCGCACCGGTGCTTCCGTTCTCGGGACCCTGGAGCCGGAGCTCGACTTCGATCAGCAGCACGATGTCGCCGATCGCCTGCTGGGCGCCTTCCCGGCCATCATGACCTACTGGTATCGCTTCACCCATGAGGGTGTGCGCATCGACTGCGTCACCGATGAGGTGACCATCGGCGGTCACTTGCTGGCCTTGCTACATGGCAAGAAGCCCTGCGATCTGCATGCCAAGGTGATGAACGTGTCGCTGATCCTCTACGCCGAGCACGAGTTCAATGCCTCCACCTTCACTGCCCGGGTCTGCGCCTCGACCCTGTCCGACCTATACTCCTGCGTCACCGGCGCCATCGGCTCGCTGCGCGGCCCGCTGCACGGCGGCGCCAACGAGGCGGCCATGGAGCTGATCGAGCGCTTCGGCTCACCCGGTGAGGCAGTGGCTGAGCTGCTCAAGATGCTCGAGCGTAAGGACAAGATCATGGGCTTCGGCCATGCCATCTATAAGGATTCCGATCCGCGCAACGAGGTGATCAAAGGCTGGTCGAAGAAGCTCGCCGAGCACGTAGGTGACAAGGTCTTGTACCCGATTTCTGAAGCCATCGAGCGGACCATGTGGGAGCAGAAGAAGCTGTTCCCCAACGCCGATTTCTTCCATGCCTCGGCCTACCACTTCATGGGCATCCCCACCAAGCTATTCACCCCGATCTTCGTCTGCTCGCGGGTTTCCGGCTGGACCGCCCACGTATTCGAGCAGCGCGCCAACAACCGCATCATCCGCCCGAGCGCCGAGTACATCGGGGTCGCCGAGCGTCCCTACGTTCCTCTGGACAAGCGCTGACTCTATCTCAGGGGCCGGCCTGCTACGGGCTGGCCCTGACAACTCTTTCCCTGCAATCTCTAGGAAAAACCATGAGCGCCAACGTCGACCTCAACAACCGCCCTGATTACGACAAGGTTCTGCAGGACATCGCCGATTATGTCCTGAACTACAAGATCACTTCGAAGGAAGCCCTGAACACCGCCCGCAACTGCCTGATCGACACCCTCGGTTGCGGCCTGCTGGCCCTGCGCTTCCCCGAGTGTACCAAGCACCTAGGCCCGATCGTCGAGGGCACCGTGGTGCCGAATGGCGCTCGCGTGCCGGGCACCAGCTTTCGTCTCGATCCGGTCAAGGCGGCCTGGGACATCGGCTGCATCGTGCGCTGGCTGGACTACAACGACACTTGGCTGGCGGCCGAGTGGGGGCATCCGTCCGACAACCTCGGCGGCATCCTGGCTGTAGCCGACCATCTCTCGCAGAGGCGCGTGGCCCAGGGCGAGGCGCCACTGACCATGCGCGCCGTACTGGAAGCCATGATCATGGCTCACGAGATTCAGGGCGTGATCGCACTGGAAAACTCCTTCAACCGCGTCGGCCTGGACCACGTCATGCTGGTCAAGGTAGCTTCTACCGCCGTCTGCGCCAAGCTGATGGGCGCCCATCGCGAGCAGTTGCTGTCCGCGCTGTCCCATGCCTTCGTCGACGGCCAGGCACTGCGCACCTACCGTCACGCGCCGAACGCCGGCTCCCGCAAGTCCTGGGCTGCCGGTGACGCCTCCAGCCGCGGTGTGCGCCTGGCCGACATCGCCATCCGTGGCGAAATGGGCATCCCGGGCGTGTTGACCGCTCCGCAGTGGGGCTTCTATGACGTGCTGTTCAGCCATACCAATAAGGATCTGGCGACCAAGCCGGAAGACAAGCGCCACTTCAGCTTCCTGCAGGGCTTTGGCTCCTACGTGATGGAGAATGTGCTCTTCAAGATCAGCTTCCCGGCCGAGTTCCATGCCCAGACTGCCGCCGAAGCTGCGGTGAAGCTGCATCCGCTGGTCAAGAACAAGCTGGATCAAATCGAGAAGATTGTCATTACCACTCATGAGTCGGCGATCCGCATCATCTCCAAGGTCGGTCCGCTGGCCAATGCCGCCGACCGTGACCACTGCATCCAGTACATGACCGCCGTGCCGCTGGCTTTCGGTAACCTGGTGGCCGAGCAGTACGAGGATGACTTCCACGCCGCAAACCCAATCATCGACGAGCTGCGCGAGAAGATGGTGATTGTCGAGGACGAGCGCTATAGCCGCGAGTATCTGGAAGCCGACAAGCGTTCCATCGCCAACGCCATTCAAGTGTTCTTCAAGGATGGCAGCAGCACCGAGCAGGTCGCTGTCGAATACCCAATCGGCCACCGCCGCCGCCGAGAGGAGGGTATCCCGCTGCTGGAGGAGAAGTTCAAGGCCAACCTGGCAACCCGTTTCCCGAGTCAGCGCTGCGTGCAGCTCTTCGAGCTGTGCAAGGACCAGGCTGCGCTGGAAAGCACCCCGGTCAACCGCTTCGTCGATCTGTTCATGATCTGATCTTCAGAGCACAGGCGGTAGTGACACGAAAAAGCCGGGGCCTGATGGCTCCGGCTTTTTTCAGATTTGTTGTGGCGAGGGTTTGCCGCACGGTATCCCGTTTTGGCGTGCAGCTATTTCAGGCGCCGCTCCACACCCTTCTCGACAAGAATTTTTGCCGAGATCTCTTCTACCGAGAACTGGGTGGAATTGATGTGGGGAATATTTTCGCGACGCAGTAGTTTTTCCGCCTCACGTACCTCGAACTCGCACTGGGCGAAGCTGGAGTAGCGACTGTTGGGTTTGCGCTCGTTGCGAATAGCGGCCAGGCGTTCGGTGTCGATGGTCAGGCCGAACAGCTTGTCCCGATAGGCTTTGAGGGCTGTCGGCAGCTGCAGGCGCTCCATGTCTTCTTCCGTGAGTGGGTAATTGGCGGCACGGATGCCATACTGCATGGCCATGTACAGGCAGGTTGGAGTCTTGCCGCTACGGGAGACGCCCAGCAGGATCAGATCGGCCTTGTCGTAGTAGTGGGTACGGGCGCCGTCGTCATTGTCGAGGGCGAAGTTCACCGCCTCGATGCGCTCCATGTAGTGAGTGTTGTGGCCGATGGAGTGTGATTTGCCTACGGAGTAGGAGGAGTGGGAAACCAGCTCATGCTCCAGTGGAGCGAGAAAGGTCGAGAAGATATCGATCATGAATCCGTTGGATTTGGCCAGAATGTCACGGATCTCTTGGTTGACGACGGTGTCGAAAATGATCGGCCGGGCGCCATCCTTCTCTGCCGCAGTATTGATCTGCTGCACCATGCCGCGTGCTTTTTCCGTCGTGTCGATGTAGGGGCGCGTGAGTTTGGTGAAGGAGATGTTCTCGAACTGCGCCAACAGGCTCTGGCCAAGGGTTTCCGCGGTGATGCCAGTGCCGTCGGAGATGAAGAAAGCGGTTCGTTTCATTGCACCCTTGGCCTTAAGGATATGACGATAGTTAGGCTATGATAAGCCCCAGCATTGCTAGGTATTCCTTGCCCGACATTGTCACTTATTTCCCTGGGTCAAGCCAGAATTGTGCGGAAAGATCCCCCTGAGCTTCCCAACCCTTAGTGGAGAATTCATCTTGGTAGAATACGTAGTTTCCCTTGATAAGCTCAGCGTCCACGATGTGGAGCGAGTAGGGGGCAAAAACGCATCCCTGGGCGAAATGATCAGCAACCTGTCCGGCGCCAGCGTATCGGTTCCCGGGGGCTTCGCCACTACCGCCCAGGCCTACCGTGACTTCCTCGAGCAAAGCGGTCTGAACGAGCGTATCCATGCAGCACTCGACGCGCTGGATGTGGATGATGTGAATGCACTGGCCAAGACCGGCGCGCAGATACGCCAGTGGGTGATGGAAGCCGATCTGCCTGCCCTGCTCGATGCCGATATTCGCAAGGCCTTCGCTGAAATGGCGGGCGGCAACGATCATCTGGCCGTGGCAGTGCGTTCCTCCGCTACTGCGGAAGACCTGCCTGACGCCTCCTTTGCCGGTCAGCAGGAAACCTTCCTCAACATTCGGGGCGTGGACAACGTGATCCGCGCGGCGAAGGAAGTCTTCGCCTCCCTGTTCAACGACCGTGCTATCGCGTACCGGGTACACCAGGGTTTCGACCACAAGCTGGTTGCCCTGTCTGCCGGCGTGCAGCGCATGGTGCGTTCGGAAACCGGCACCGCCGGGGTGATGTTCACTCTGGATACCGAATCCGGTTTCCGTGATGTGGTATTTATCACGGGTGCCTACGGTCTCGGCGAAACCGTGGTACAGGGCGCGGTGAACCCTGACGAGTTCTACGTGCACAAGCCGACCCTGGAAGCCGGTCGCCCCGCCATTCTGCGCCGCAACCTGGGCAGCAAGGCGATCAAGATGGTCTACGGCGAAGAGGCGAAGGCCGGCAAGTCGGTGAAGACTGTCGAGGTGAGTGGCGAGGATCGTGCCCGCTTCTGCATCAGCGACGCCGAAGTCACCGAGCTGGCCAAGCAGGCGCTGATCATCGAGAAGCACTATGGTCGTCCGATGGACATCGAATGGGCCAAGGATGGTGATGATGGCAAGCTCTATGTCGTCCAGGCCCGTCCGGAAACCGTGAAGAGTCGAGGCAGCGCCACCGTGATGGAGCGCTACCTGCTGAAGGAAACGGGCAACATCCTGGTCGAGGGGCGTGCTATCGGCCAGCGCATCGGTTCCGGCCCGGTCAAGGTGATCCACGATATCGCCGAAATGGACAAGATTCAGCCGGGCGACGTGCTGGTCTCCGACATGACCGACCCGGACTGGGAGCCAATCATGAAGCGCGCCAGCGCCATCGTCACCAACCGTGGCGGGCGTACCTGTCATGCAGCGATCATCGCTCGCGAGCTGGGCATCCCGGCGGTCGTTGGTTGCGGCAACGCCACCAGCGTGCTGCAGGATGGCCAGGGCGTGACCGTCTCCTGCGCCGAGGGCGATACCGGTTACATTTTCGAAGGCGAACTCGGTTTTGATATCCGCAAGAACTCCATCGATGCCATGCCGCAGCTGCCGTTCAAGATCATGATGAACGTCGGCAATCCGGACCGGGCCTTCGATTTCGCCCAGCTGCCGAACGAGGGCGTTGGTCTAGCCCGCCTGGAGTTCATCATCAACCGCATGATTGGCGTGCATCCCAAGGCGCTGCTGAACTTCGTCAGCCTGCCGCCGGAAATCAAGGCCAGCGTCGAGAAGCGCATCGCCGGCTATGACGACCCGGTCGGCTTCTATGTTGCGAAGCTGGTCGAGGGCATCAGTACCCTGGCCGCGGCTTTCTGGCCGAAGAAGGTCATCGTGCGCATGTCCGATTTCAAGTCCAACGAATACGCCAACCTGATCGGCGGCAAACTCTACGAGCCGGAAGAAGAGAACCCAATGCTTGGCTTTCGTGGTGCCTCGCGCTACATCAGCGAATCCTTCCGCGATTGCTTTGAACTGGAATGCCAGGCGATCAAGAAGGTGCGCAACGAGATGGGGCTGAGCAACGTCGAGATCATGATCCCCTTCGTGCGCACTGTGGGCGAGGCCAGTCAGGTCATCGACCTGCTCGGCAGCCATGACCTCAGGCGTGGAGAGAATGGTCTGCGCGTAATCATGATGTGCGAGCTGCCGTCCAACGCGCTGCTGGCCGAGGAGTTCCTCGAGCACTTCGATGGTTTCTCCATCGGCTCCAACGATCTCACCCAGCTGACCTTGGGCCTGGACCGCGATTCAGGCATCGTCGCTCACCTGTTCGATGAGCGGAACGCCGCTGTGAAGAAGTTGCTGTCCAGCGCCATCCAGGCCTGCAACAAGGCCGGCAAATACATTGGCATCTGCGGCCAGGGGCCGTCGGATCACCCGGATTTGGCCAAGTGGCTGATGGAGCAGGGAATCGACAGTGTATCGTTGAACCCGGACTCGGTGCTCGATACCTGGTTCTTCCTGGCCGAGGGCCAATTGGCGAGCTGATTCCAGATGCTGTGCGGTGATCGAAAAAAGGGTGGGCTGGTTCCCGCCCTTTTTTCGCTTGTGGATTTGTATATTCGACGTATGTCGTTTCCATTTGCATCTTTATCCTTCGTTCCGGCATTTCATCTCGTGAAGCTCACCGCTAAGATATGCCGCCAAATGCGCCCGCAATCATGCCACTATCGATGGAGGCGTCATGTCCGTTGCACTCGAGCAGTTGCTGAACCTGCACGGCGGTTGTCGGCGAGCCTTCGGATCGCCGAACGCAATCTTTTGCCGCTGATCGTCGACGATCACCCCTGTTGTTGGCGAACTGCTGCCCGCATCCGGGTGCGGACTGTAGGATGCAACCCTGGGCGGCTGGGCGGCTGGGCGGCTGGGCGGCTGGGCGCTGCGCTGTCGCCGGCGCGGCATCGAGTTCGACTTGGCCAGCGGCCGGGCTCTGTCCGGGGCTGGTATTGTTCAAGCTGGGTTACGAAGGAGATCGCATCGGCGTCGGTCTCTGAGCTTTTCTGGCTTACCCAGGCCCTTGGGCAATGGCCAATGGGCGGTCATCTACCCTGTTGTAATTCTTCAGAGGAGTTTCGCCATGCAATATATTACCCCGGATCTGTGCGACGCTTATCCCGAGTTGGTGCAGGTAGTCGAGCCGATGTTCAATAATTTCGGTGGTCGCGATTCCTTTGGTGGCGAAATCGTCACAATCAAGTGCTTCGAGGATAACTCGCTGGTCAAGGATCAGGTCGATACCGATGGCAAGGGCAAGGTGCTCGTGGTAGATGGTGGCGGTTCACTTCGCCGTGCCTTGCTGGGCGACATGCTCGCTGAAAAGGCAGCTCGCAACGGCTGGGAAGGACTGGTCGTTTACGGTTGCATTCGCGACGTGGACGTGATTGCCCAGACTGAGCTTGGTGTCCAGGCGCTGGCCACCCACCCAATGAAAACCGACAAGCGCGGCATTGGCGATTTGAACGTTCCGGTGACCTTCGGTGGCGTTACCTTCCGACCGGGCGAGTACCTGTATGCCGACAACAACGGCATCATCGTCTCCCCGCAGTCTTTGAAAATGCCGGAGTAATTGCCTCTCGAGCCTGCCGCCCACCCCTTGGCCGGGTGGGTCCGTTCCTGCGCGCAGGGAGCGTGTAAGCCTCCCGCTTTCCCTGCTGTTGAGGTCCGTCGCCGCCCGGCGATGTAGATTGTTCGATATTTGGGTGGATTCGGATGTGACCTGCCGGCGGGCGACCTCGTCTAGGCGTTACATCCAGAGAGGTGCGCATGCACGATCCATTCGAAGAGTCCTTACGCGACCTGCTCAAGTCTTCGGCGTTCACCCATGATGACAACGCAGCATTGGGGCGTGTCCTGAAAATGGCTAACCGTCAGGCGGGTGCGGGCGATCTGTTCGCCCTCATGGGGCACTGGTTCGAGGCACTGATGCTCGGGCTGAACAGCGGATCGCCCCATATCATGCCTGTCTCTCGTCGTAGCACTCTAGATTCTTCTGCAGACAAGGCTGACTGAAATGGAACTCGACCCCTGGACTCAAAGCCTGGTTGCTGCAATGAAAGCGCTTTGGACTAAGGTAGCCAACTTCATTCCCACGTTGTTCGTTGCCCTGATTGTGGTGTTGCTCGGCTTCATCGTGGCCAAGCTGCTCGATACGCTGCTGTCCAAGCTGCTGGCGAAGGTGGGGCTGGATCGTCTGATGTCGGGTACCGGACTGACCCGGCTGCTGGTCAGGATCGGCATTCAGGTGCCGGTCTCGACCCTGATCGGCAGAATCGTCTATTGGTTCGTGTTGCTTGTGTTCATGGTCTCGGCTGCTGAATCCCTCGGCCTGGCGCGAGTCTCCGCGACCTTGGACGTACTGGCTCTCTATCTACCCAAGGTTTTCGGCGCGGCACTGATTCTGCTCGCCGGATTGCTGCTGGCGCAGCTGGTCAACGGTCTGGTGCGTGGCGCGGCAGAAGGCGTCGGGCTCGACTATGCCAGCGGGCTCGGGCGCGTTGTGCAGGGTCTGGTCATCATTATCAGCATTTCCGTAGCGATCGGCCAGCTGGAGATCAAGACCGACCTGCTCAATACGGTCGTAGCCATCGTGCTGATCTCCGTGGGCGTGGCGGTTGCCCTTGCGCTGGGCCTGGGTAGCAGAGAGGTTGCCGGCCAGATCATCGCCGGTATCTATGTCCGCGAGCTCTATCGGGTAGGGCAGGCGGTCAGGATCGGCGATCTCGAGGGGCAAATCGAGGAGATCGGCACGGTCAAGACGATTCTGCTGACCACCCACGGCGAACTGGTTTCGCTGGCCAACCGTTCTCTGCTGGATGAACGGGTTAGCAGTCGCTAACGCGAAGATCTGGTAATCTATGCCGCCAATTTGAACCTGAGGTCTGCGCTTTGGTGGCCGTGACCCGACTGCCAGCCTTTCTTGTCTTGAACACAGACCAATCACTTTCTTCGCGATACGATCCTAAGGAACTGTCCGACGAGGAGTTGGTTGAGCGTGCACATGCCGAGCTTTTCCACGTTACCCGGGCCTATGCAGAATTGATGCAGCGCTATCAGCGCACGCTGTTCAATGTCTGTGCCAGATACTTGGGTAATGAGCGGGATGCCGATGATGTTTGTCAAGAAGTTATGCTCAAGGTTCTCTATGGTTTGAAGAACTTCGAAGGCAAGTCGAAATTCAAAACTTGGCTTTATAGTATCACGTACAACGAATGCATCACCCAATACCGGAAAGAGCGAAGAAAGCGACGCCTGATGGACGCTCTGAGTCTCGATCCGCTGGAAGAAGCTTCGGAAGAAAAGGCGCCGAAACTGGAGGAGCGTGGCGGTCTTGACCGCTGGTTGGTACATGTCAATCCGATCGACCGGGAAATATTAGTGCTTCGATTTGTCGCAGAGCTGGAATTCCAGGAGATTGCCGACATCATGCATATGGGATTGAGTGCCACTAAAATGCGCTACAAGCGGGCTCTAGACCGGTTGCGGGAAAAATTTTCGGGGCTTGCTGAACCTTAGCTTGACAGCTAGCCTCTTAACGAATAGCGATCTCAGCCATCTAGTTGAAAATAAACTTCGAGATTGTCTTGACCGTCAAACACCACGATGGGGAAAAACGGATGAAACTGAAAAACACCTTAGGTGTCATAATTGGCTCAGCGGTCGCCGCATCTTCATTCAGCGTGCTGGCTCAAGGCCGGGGCGCAGTTGAGGTGGAAGCTTTCGCCAAGCATTACTTCAGCGACGAAAGCTCTCGTGACTTCGAGAATAGCGAGGCCGAGCTGTATGGAGCATCCATTGGTTACTTTTTGACCGATGATGTGGAGTTGGCCCTGTCGCATGGCGTCTACAGGGATGTGACCACCGATGATCCGGTGGGTAATCGGGGTCACAAGGATATCAAGGGTGAGCTGACTTCCCTCGATGCCATCTATCACTTCGGCGAGCCAGGTGTAGGCCTGCGTCCCTACGTTTCCGGCGGTTTCGCCCATCAAAGCATTGGTCAGGCCCGCGGTGGGCGCAACGAGAGCACTTACGCCAACCTCGGTGCCGGTCTGAAGTGGTACTTGACCGATATGCTTTATGCCCGGGCCGGTGTAGACGGCATGTATAACTTCGACGACGACCAAACCGAATGGCAGGCCGGCGTGGGCATCGGCCTGAACTTCGGCGGCAGTGCCGGCAAGCAAGAGCCGGCTCCGGAGCCGGTGGCTGAAGTCTGTCCCGACGCCGACAACGACGGTGTCTGCGATAATGTCGATCGTTGCCCGGATACCCCCGCCAACGCCACCGTCGATGCCGATGGCTGCACCGCTGTCGCAGAAGTGGTTCGTGTCGAACTGGACGTCAAGTTCGACTTCGACAAGACGCAGGTCAAGGAAGAAAGTTACGCCGATATCAAGAACCTGGCTGACTTCATGAACCAGTACCCGCAGACCATCACCACCGTGGAAGGTCACACCGACTCCGTCGGTCCGGACGCCTACAACCAGAAGCTGTCCGAACGTCGCGCCAATGCAGTGCGTGACGTTCTGGTCAACGAGTACGGCGTGCAAGGTAACCGCGTGGACTCCGTGGGCTACGGCGAATCCCGCCCGGTGGCCGACAACGCTACCGAGTCCGGCCGTGCGATCAACCGCCGAGTGGAAGCGGAAGTGGAAGCTCAAGCCCAGTAATTCCGCCAGAGCTTCAAAAAACCCGGCATTGCCGGGTTTTTTTTCTACGAAAAAGAAGGGGGACAAGCTAGCCCTTTGGTTTTAGCGTCAACCGAGCATCAGGCCTGAGCCCAAGAGGGGCTCAATCTGGCTTTCGACGGGCTCGAGACGCTCAGGCACTTCGAGCCGTGAGTAAAGGCTGGGCGACTGCGGCGACCTCGCCGATCACCAGTATCGCCGGGCTTTTCAGGCGGAAAGTGGCGGCATCCTGTTGCATGGCGCCGAGGCTGCTGCGGCATTCGCGCTGCTGCGGCAGGGAAGCATTCTCGATCATTGCTACCGGCATGTCGGAGCGCATACCGCCAGCCAACAGGCCGTCGCGGATGTCGGCTAGCTTGGCTACGCCCATGTAGATGACCAGAGTAGTGCCGCCTTGGGCCAAAGCCTGCCAGTTGAGGCTGTTGTCGTCCTGGGTGTGGGCGGTGACCAAAGTCACACCACGGGCGACGCCGCGCAGGGTCAGGGGAATGCCGCACTGGGTGGCGCCAGCCAGACCCGCAGTGATGCCGTTGACGATTTCCGTGGTGATGCCGTGTCTGGCCAGCCAGTCGGCTTCCTCGCTGCCTCGACCGAAGATGCACGGGTCGCCGCCCTTCAGGCGTGCCACGCTCTTGCCCTGGCGGGCATAGCGCAGCATCAGGCGGTGGATGAAGTCCTGCGGCGTGGAGCGGCAGCCGCCGCGCTTGCCGACGCGGATGACGCGGGCCTGCGAGCAGTGTTCGAGCACATCCGGATTGACCAGGTCGTCGATCAGCACCACTTCGGCCTCGCCGAGGGCACGCACGGCCTTGAGGGTCAGCAGTTCCGGGTCGCCGGGGCCGGCACCGATCAGCCAGACTTTTGCGCTCATGTTCCACCTCTCTTGTATCGCTCTTGCAGGGTGAGTCAGACCGAGGGTCGCAACCCGCCAACCGGCTGTGAGGCCGGCAATGGCGATGCCTGTCGGCATCGTTGGTGGATTACGCCGCACCCTACGGTTTGTGTCAGGCCTTGGCCGCCACCGGCTGCGCCAGCAGCCGCTTGATTTCCGGTACACAGGAGCCGCAGCTGGTGCCGCAGCGCAGTTCCTGCTTGAGGCCGTCGAGGTCGAGGCCGCTTTCGATGCCAGCGCGGATTGCCGCTTCGCTGACGTTCATGCAGCTGCACATCGTCTTGCCTTTGCTCGCGCCGGCATTGCCCGGCGCCGTGCTGAGCGGGGCGAGCAGCCAGCGACGCAGTTCGGCATCGGCCTTGCCCTCGCTCCACAGCGCCTTGAGCCAGTCGCGCGCCGCGGTTTCACCGGCCAGGCGGAGGGCAGTGATGCGGCCGTCCTCGATGCGCACGCGCTTGCCCACGGTGCGGCGGGGGTCGTCGTAGGCCAGTACCGGGCCCTGGTCCAGACCGAGCAGCACGTCGATTCTGGCCAGCAGGGCAGCTTCGGGCGGCACGGCGCTGGCGGCCTTGACCAACAGGGCCGGGCGCTCGCGGCCGGTAAGAGTCAGGCTGGCGTAGGCGAAGTCCTCCAGCAGTGGACGCAGCTCGGCGAAGCGCTGCTGCACATCGCCCTCGACCAGGGCGAACAGCTGCCACGGCAGTTCGGCCCTCTCCACCTCGACCCCGGCGTGCTTGAGTTCGGGCTGCCTGGACAGCGGGTCCAGTGCGGGCAGGGTCAGCACGTTGGTGCCCAGGCCCTTGAGGAAGCGGTCGCCCCAGTGCATCGGTAGGAAGGCCTGGCCGGGACGCACGGACTCGTCGGCCTGTACCGGCAGGATCAGGCTGCCGCGGCGGCTGCGCAACTTGATCAGGTCGCCGCTGGCGAGGCGCCGGCGGCGCAGCTCGTCCGGATGCAGGCTGAGCGTGGCCTCCTCGACGTGACCGAACAACTGGGCGACGGTGCCGGTGCGGCTCATGCCGTGCCAGTGGTCGCGCAGGCGGCCGGTGTTGAGGATCAGGGGATAGCGCGCCTCGCGCTTTTCCTGGGGGGCACGAAACGGATCGGCATGGAAGCGGGCGCGACCGCTGGCAGTGGGGAACACCCCGTCGGTATACAGGCGCGGCGTGCCGCCGGTGGCGCCGGCCGGGAACGGCCACTGCTGCGGGCCGAGGTCGTCGATCAGGGCATGGCTGAGGCCGGACAGGTCGAGGTCGCGGCCGGCGGTGAGCTGCTTGTATTCCTCGAACAGTGCGGCGGGGTTGGCGAAGTCGAACAGGCTGGGCTGACCCGGGCGCAGATGCTGTTCCAGGCGGCGGGCGAAGTCGCAGGTGATCGCCCAGTCCGCTCGCGCCTCGCTCGGTGCCGGCACGGCGCGGCGCACATGGCTGACGCGCCGCTCGGAATTGGTCACGCTGCCTTCCTTCTCGCCCCAGCCGGCGGCGGGGAGCAGCAGGTCGGCATAGCGGCAGGTCTCGGTGGTGGCGTAGGCCTCCTGCAGCACCACGAAGGGGCAGGTGGCCAGCGCCTCATGAATCCGGCTCTGATCCGGCAGGGACTGTGCCGGGTTGGTGCAGGCGATCCACAGTGCCTTGATCTTGCCTTCGCGCACCGCCTCGAACAGCTCGATGGCAGTCAGGCCGGGAGTCTCCGGCAGGTTGTCGACGCGCCAGTAGTCGGCGACCTCCATGCGGTGCTCGGCATTGCCGGCCTCGCGGTGGCCGGGCAGCAGGTTGGACAAACTGCCGGTCTCGCGCCCGCCCATGGCGTTGGGCTGGCCGGTGAGGGAGAAGGGGCCGGCGCCGGGCTTGCCGATCTGCCCGGTGGCCAAGTGCAGGTTGATCAGCGCACTGTTCTTGGCGCTGCCGCTGCTGGACTGGTTAAGGCCCATGCACCATAGCGACAGGAAACTGGGCGCCTTGCCGATCAGTTCGGCGCAAGCCTGCAGGCTGTCCACGGAAATGCCGCAGATGTCCGCCACTGCCGCCGGGCTGTAGTCGCGCACCAGCTTCTTCAGTTCGTCGAAGCCTTCGGTGTGGGCGTCAATGTAGGCGCGGTCGATCCAGTCCTCCCACAGCAGGATGTGCAGGATGCCGTGGAGCAGCGCCACGTCGGTGCCCGGCAGGATCGCCAGGTGCAGATCGGCCAGCTCGCAGGTGTCGGTGCGCCGCGGGTCGATCACGATGATCTGCATTTCCGGGCGGCGTGCCTTGGCTGCTTCCAGGCGGCGGAACAGCACCGGGTGGGCATAGGCCATGTTGCTGCCGGCGATCAGCAGGCAGTCGCTTTGTTCCATGTCCTCGTAGGAGCAGGGCGGGGCGTCAGCGCCCAAGCTGCGCTTGTAGCCGACCACTGCCGAGGACATGCACAGTCGCGAATTGCTGTCGATGTTGTTGGTGCCCACCAACGCCCGCGCCAGCTTGTTGAAGGCGTAGTAGTCCTCGGTCAGCAACTGCCCGGAGATGTAGAAGGCCACGCTGTCCGGACCATGCTCGCGGATGGTTTCGGCGAACACTGAGGCCGCATGATCCAGTGCGCTGTCCCAGTCGGTGCGCGCACGGACCAGGTCCTTGCCCAGGCGCAGCTCCGGATGGAGCGCACGGGCGGCCAGGTCGCCGGTCAGGTGCAGGGTCGAGCCCTTGCTGCACAGCCGGCCGAAGTTGGCCGGGTGCTGCGGGTCGCCCTGCACGCTGCTGATGCGCTCGCCGTCGTGCTCGATCAGCACGCCGCAGCCGACGCCGCAGTAGCAGCAGGTGGAGGCGGTGGTCTGGGTCGGCCGGGTCATGGCAGTCGCTCCGTGTTGTTTGGGGTCGTAGGGTGGACAATGCTTTGCTTGCCCAGCGGTTCAGTGGTGTCGTTGCTGGAAAAGCCTGCGGCGTTTTCCACCCTACGGGGTCAGGCGCAGTCTTTCAGGGACTTCAGGGCCAGCAGCACGCGGCCATCCTCGACCTTGACCGGGTGCTTGTGCGAGCAGCCTACATCCGGCTCCAGGGCCTCGCCGCTTGCCAGGTCGATCTGCCAGTTGTGCAGCGGGCAGGCGACGCGCTTGCCATAGATCAGTCCCTGCGACAGCGGCCCGCCCTTGTGCGGGCAGCGGTCGTCGAGGGCGAACACCTCGTCGCTTGCGGTACGGAAGATGGCGATGTCGCCCTTGGGGCCGGCGACGATGCGTGCGCCGAGCACGTTGATCTCTTCCAGTGCGCAGATATCCAGCCAATTCATCGGTATTCCTCGCTCAATTCATTGCAGGTTTGCTGCAGGAGCGGATCCATCGGCGCCTGGCGCAGCACTCGCAATTCGCTCCGGCGGATGGGCCTCGCCCGTCAGACGGTTTCCAGTTCCCTGACCGGGATGCGCTCGAATTCCTTCTTCAGCGCAGGGGTTTCGATCTGTTGCTGCCACGGGTCCTGCTCGAAGGACAGGGCGAACAGCAGGCGCTGGTGCAGGGCCTTGCGCCGCTCCTCGTCTTCCAGTACGGCCTGTTTGATGTGTTCCAGGCCGACGCGGTGCATGTAGTGCACGGTGCGCTCCAGGTAGAAGGCCTCCTCGCGGTAGAGCTGAAGGAAGGCCAGGCTGTATTCCATGACTTCCTCGGCGGTCCTGACCTTGACGAAGAACTCGCCGGCCTCGGTCTTGATGCCGCCGTTGCCGCCGATGTACAGCTCCCAGCCCGAATCCACGCCGATGATGCCGACGTCCTTGATCCCCGATTCGGCGCAGTTGCGCGGGCAGCCGGAAACCGCCAGCTTGACCTTGTGCGGCGACCACATGCCGAACAGTGCGTGCTCCAGGTCGATGCCCATCTGCGTCGAGTTCTGGGTGCCGAAGCGGCAGAACTCGCTGCCGACGCAGGTCTTCACGGTGCGGATGGACTTGCCATAGGCGTGGCCGGAGGGCATGTCCAGGTCCTTCCAGACGCTCGGCAAATCTTCCTTCTTCACGCCCAGCAGGTCGATGCGCTGGCCGCCGGTGACCTTGACCATGGGCACGCTGTACTTCTCGGCCACGTCGGCAATGCGGCGTAGCTCGGAGGGGGTGGTCACGCCGCCCCACATACGTGGCACCACCGAGAAGGTGCCGTCCTTCTGGATGTTGGCGTGGGCGCGCTCGTTGATCAGACGCGACTGTGGATCGTCCTTGGCCTCGCCCGGCCAGGTGGAGATCAGGTAGTAGTTCAGTGCCGGGCGGCAGGTGGCGCAGCCGTTGGGGGTGCGCCATTCCAAGGCCTTCATGGCCTCACCCAGGCCGGTCAGGTGCTGCTCGCGAATCGCCTGGCGTACTTGGCCGTGGTTGAGATCGGTGCAGCCGCACACCGGCTTCTCGCTCTTGGGCTTGACATCCGCGGCGCCGCCGACGGTGTTGATCAGGATCTGCTCGACCAGACCGGCACAGGAGCCGCAGGAGCTGGCCGCCTTGGTGTGCTTCTTCACCTCGTCCACGGAAAGCAGTCCGTTTTCCTGGATCGCCTTGACGATGGTGCTCTTGCACACGCCGTTGCAGCCACAGACCTCCAGCTCGTCGCTCATCGCCATGGCCTTGTCCTGGCCCTGATGGCCGGCATCGCCGAGGGCGTTCTCGCCGAACATCAGGAGGTCGCGGATCTCGGCGACGTTGTGGTTCTCGCGGATCTGGCGGAAGTACCAGCCGCCGTCGGCGGTGTCGCCGTACAGGCAGGCGCCGACCAGCACGTCGTCCTTGACCACCAGTTTCTTGTAGACGCCACCGATGGGGTCGGAGAGGGTGATGGTCTCGGTGCCTTCCTCGCCCATGAAGTCGCCGGCGGAGAACAGATCGATGCCGGTGACCTTGAGCTTGGTGGAGGTCACCGAGCCTTCGTAGCAGGCGTTGCCGAGCTGGGCCAGGTGGTCGGCGCAGACTCGAGCCTGTTCGAACAGCGGCGCCACCAGACCATAGGCGATGCCTCGGTGGTTGGCGCATTCGCCGACGGCATAAATGGCCGGGTCGGAGGTCTGCAGGCTGTCGTCGACCTGGATGCCGCGGTTGCAGGCCAGGCCCGCGCGCTCGGCCAGTTCGGCGTTGGGACGGATGCCGGCGGCCATCACCACCAGGTCGGCGGGAGTCTCCTCGCCGTCGCTGAAGCGTGCAGCGGCGACCCGGCCCTGGTCGTCGTCGAGCAGGGCAGCGGTGTTGGTGTTCAGACGGAACTTGATGCCGCGTGCTTCCAGGGCACGCTGCAGCAGCTTGCCGGCGGTCTTGTCCAACTGGCGGTCGAGCAGCCAGTCGCCGAGGTGCACCACGGTCACCTCCATGCCGCGCAGCTTGAGGCCGTTGGCCGCTTCCAGGCCGAGCAGGCCGCCGCCGATCACCAGCGCGTGGCGGTGGGTCCGGGCGGTTTTCATCATCATCTGGGTGTCGGCGATGTCGCGGTAGCCGATCACGCCCTGCAGATCCTTGCCGGGGATCGGCAGGATGAAGGGGGTGGAGCCGGTGGCGACGAGCAGGCGATCGTACTCGGTCACGCTGCCGTCTTCGGCGATTACCTGGCGATTCTGCCGGTCGATGTCGACCACTTTGCAGCCAATGCGCAAGTCGATGCCGTTGTCCCGGTACCAGTCCAGATCGTTGAGGATGATCTCCTCGAAGGTCTGTTCGCCGGCCAGCACCGGAGAGAGCAGGATGCGGTTGTAGTTCGGGTGTGGTTCGGCGCCGAACACCGTGATCTCGTAGAGATCGGGGGCGAGCTTGAGCAATTCTTCCAGAGTGCGTACGCCGGCCATGCCGTTGCCGATCATCACCAGCTTGAGTTTTTCCATCGCTCTTCTCCGTTACGGAAAGCGGAAAACAAAAAAGGCGTCCCGCCGGTTATCCAGCGAGGACGCCTTTGTCCATTCCCGTTCTGTCGGGAAGCACTGCCCTCCACGTTGAAGGCAGTGCCATGTAATCTGTTGAGCATTTTCAAAGCAGGAAATATGCCAATTCCATGTGCTGCTGATTTACAAGGGGTTTTCCGAGTTCAAGTCTGGTTTGATCCATTTGATCGTGCATGTTTTTGGGGCATTTTGCTCGCTTTTAGTGCTTTAAGGGTTAGCGGGTGGCGACCAGCAGGGCGAACAGCGCCAGATTGAGCAGCAGGGAGAGCAGGGCGATGCCGCGCCAGACCTTCAGCGGCTCGCACTCCAGCCAGGGACGGAGACGCAGCTCCTGGGGTCGCCGCTCGCCCTGTTCCAGCTCGAGCAGCCATTCCTCGGCGGTTTCGAAGCGTTGCTGTGGATCGGCAACCAGCGCCCGGCGCAGGCTTTCGTCGAGCCAGGCGGGCAGGTCCGGACGGTAGCGGCTGGCCGGGGTCGGCGTGCCGAAGCGCGGATGCTGGAAGGCTTCGATCTCACCGTAGGGATAGTGGCCGGTGAGCAGGACATAGAGGGTAACGCCGGCGGCATAGAGATCCTGGCGGGCGTCGGGCGCGGCGCCGGCAAAGGCTTCCGGAGCAATGTAGCTGGGCGTGCCGGGCAGGCTGTGGGCCTCGTCGCGGGACAGACCCGGACAGTAGGCCAGGCCGAAGTCGAGCAGACGCAGCTCGCCGTCCTCGCCCCACAGCAGGTTCTCCGGCTTGATGTCGCGGTGCAGGATGTTGCGCCGATGCAGCATGCCGAGGGCACGCAGCAGGCGGGGTGCGAGGTCCAGCCACTGGGCCAGCGCCAGCGGGCCGTGCGCGTTCAGGTGCTCGGCCAGGGTGCGGCCGGGATATTCCCGCTGCACGTAATAGAGGTGCTGGCGCTGTGATAACAGGGCGACCTCGGGAAAATAGCGGCCCGCTACCCGGCGCAGGAACCATTCCTCCTGCAGTAGGGCCTGGCCGGCCTCGACCTCGTTACTCCGGGCTGGCGGCAGGGTCTTCAGCAGCCAGCGGCGGTCATGGCTGTCGTGTACCCGGTAGACCAGGGACTGGCGCGACTCGGCCAGCAGGCCGTCGACCCGCCAGCCCTCGAACAGTTGGCCCTCGCGCAGCGCGGGTGGCGGTGGCCAGTGCTGCAGCTGCGCTAGGTTATCGGCCAGCGAGCCTTCCGGTAGGCGCTCGACGCGCAGCAGCAGGGCACTGGCATTGTCCGGGCTGCCGGCCAGGTGGGCAGCGCGCACCAGCGCCCGGGCCGCGGCCGGCAGATCGTGCTCATCGGCGAGAAGGCGGCGAATGCCCGGATCGCCGAGGGCTGCCCAGACACCATCGCTGACCAGCAGGAAGGCGTCGCCCTCCTGCAGGTCGCCATCCCGATAGTCGACCAGCAGATGCTGGTCCAGGCCCAAGGCGCGCTTGAGCACATGGCGCATCTCGGGCTGTTCCCAGACATGCTCTTCGGTCAGCCGTTCCAACTGCCCGTCGCGCCAGCGATAGGCCCGGCAGTCGCCGACATGGGCGAGGGTGAAACGCCGCCCGCGCAGGACTAGCGCGGTGAGGGTGGTGAGCAGCGGCTGACCGCCGCCGTTGGCCTGCAGCCAGCGGTTCTGCGCCAGCAGCAGGCGATCCAGCGCCTGTGCCACCGCCCAGGTTTCCGGGGTGGCGTAGTAGTCCATGGCCAGGGCCTGCAGGGTGGTACGCGCCGCCAGACCACCGTCGGCGCATTGGCTGACGCCGTCGGCCAGGGCGAACAGGTAGCCCTTGCTCGCCGCCAGGGTCGGCGCCGGGGTGACCACGCGGAGGGCGTCCTGGTTTTCCGGGCGGGGGCCGGCGGCGCTTGCTTCGCCGATGCTGAGTTGCAGGGGCATGGGCGACCTCCTGGGCTGGTATCGAAGTGCAAGGCGGCCGGATGCGAAAAAGGCTCCCACGCGGGGGAGCGTAGGAGCCATCGGTCCGTAGGGTGGTGTTGAGCGCAGCGATATTCATCGTTCGCTGCGCCCTGGCCAGATCAGACCCGTGCGGCGGTCACCGCGGCGCTGCCCCAGGTGGTGCGCCAGCGCTTCTTCACCCCGTGCAGGCCGAACCAGGCGACCACAGCCAGGCCGGCGAACAGCCACAGGCCGAGCTGGTAATCGCCGGTGGACTGCTTGATGGTGCCGAGCCCGGCAGTCAGAGCGAAGCCGCCGATGCCACCGGCCATGCCGATCAGCCCAGTCATCACCCCAATTTCCTTGCGAAAGCGCTGCGGCACCAGCTGGAATACCGCGCCGTTGCCGGCGCCCAGGCTGAGCATGGCGACCACGAACAGGGCCAGCGCGGCAGTCGAGCTGGGCAGGTTGAAGCCGACTACGGCAATGCACAGGGCGGCCAGGGTGTACATCATCAGCAGCGAGCGGATACCGCCGATGCGGTCGGCCAGGGCGCCGCCGAGTGGGCGCAGCAGGCTGCCGGCGAACACGCAGGCAGCGGTATAGTAGCCGGCCTTTACCGGGTCGAAGCCGTACTGATCGTGGAAGTAGCCGGGCAGGGTGCTGGCCAGGCCGAGGAAGCCGCCGAAGGTCACGCTGTAGAACAGCATGAACCACCAACTGTCGCGGTCGGCGAGGGCCTTCAGGTAGTCGGCGACGGCCTTGGGCTGCGGGCGTTCCGGAGCGTTCTTGGCACAGGCGGCGAAGATGATCAGGGTCAGCACCAGCGGGATCAGTGCCAGGCCGAACACGTTGTTCCAGCCGAAGGCAGCAGCCAGTCCGGGGGCGAACAGGGCGGCGAGCACCGTGCCGGAGTTGCCGGCGCCGGCGATGCCCATGGCTTTGCCCTGGTGTTGCGGCGGATACCACTGCGAGGCCAGCGGCAGGGCCACGGCGAAGGAGGCACCGGCGATGCCGAGGAACAGGCCGAGCAGCAGGGCCTGCGCGTAGCTGTGGATGCCCATGATCCAGGCCACCGCCAGGGCGACGATGACGATCACCTGACCGAGGATGCCGGCGCTCTTCGGCGAGCTGCGGTCGGCCAGCAGGCCCATCAGGAAGCGCAGCACGGCGCCGGAGAGGATCGGCGTGGCGACCATCAGGGCGCGCTGCTGGGTGGTCAGCCCGAGGTCGGTGGCGATCTGCACGCCCAGCGGGCCGAGCACGTACCAGATCATGAAGCTCAGGTCGAAATAGAGGAATGCGGCGAACAGCGTGGGGGTGTGGCCGGCCTTCCAGAAACTCGTATTCATCGAACACCTCATCGGTGGCAAGAAACTCCGGTGGGTTGGCAGGCGAGGCGCATGCCTGGACCGGAGCCACAACAGGTTGAAAAGGGGCGGGCCACGAGGGCCTTCGTTCACCGCCCCAGGCGCTGGGGCCGAAACGCAAAAGGCGCCACACCACTACTCGCCTGAGCGAGGTGATGCGACGCCTTTGTCGTTCAACAGGCAACCGCCGTTGGCTGCCCTGTGGAAATTGTGAAAGCAGGGAGTGTGCCAAAATCCGGAAAGCCCTGTCGTTCCTGCGCCGGGGAGCGCCAAAGCCCCTTTTGCTGTGGGGGTTTTTTGAGTCAAAAGAGGGCGTATTCGAGTTTGGATGCGCCGCAATGGGGCGAGCCTGGTCTTGTGGAGCGTCTGCATTCGGGCCATCCACCACAGCTCCCCCCTCAAGATTCGACGAAATTTTGAGAGTTGTCGGAAAAGAGCTGTGCTCTGGTTAAATATACGGTCCGCCGAATTCTCTGTTGGAGCGCTTCATGCCGCGCATCGCCACCCTGACCCTCAACCCCGCGGTGGATGTCTCCACGAGCATCGCGCGCCTTGCGCCGACCAGCAAGCTGCGCTGCAGCCTGCCGCGCTATGAGCCGGGCGGCGGCGGTATCAATGTGGCACGGGTGGTCCAGAACCTTGGCGGCGACACTGTGGCGGTCTATCCGGCCGGCGGTCCGTTCGGCGAGATGCTGCAGCGTGCGCTGGAGGGGCTAGGCCTACCTCAGCTACGGGTACCGATCATCGGCGATACCCGCGAAAGCTTCAGTGTGGATGAGGGCGAAACCGGCCTGCAGTACCGCTTCGTCCTGCCCGGACCGGTCCTGACCCTGGCGGAGCGGCAAAGTTGCCTGGAGGCCATCGCTGCGCTCGCACCGGCGCCGTCCTATGTGGTCGTCAGTGGCAGCTTTCCACCCGGCATGGAGCTGGCCTTCCACAACGAGATCACGGACTTGGCGCGGCGCATGGGCGCGAAGCTAGTGCTCGACTACTCGGGAGAGGCCCTGCACCATGCGGTGGAGTGCGGCGGCATCCATCTGCTCAAGCCGAGCCTGAACGAGCTTTCCACGCTGGTGGGCCGGCAGCTGGACAATGAAGCCGAACAGGAGTCGGCGGTGCGCGGGCTGGTCGAGCAGGGCGCCGTGGAGATCGTCGTTCTGTCCCGCGGTGCCGCAGGCGCGCTGCTGGCGAGCCGGGAGGGGGTGGAGCGCTTCCACGCCTTCGAGGTGCCGTTGTGCAGCGCGGTGGGCGCCGGCGACAGCGTGGTCGGCGCCACGGTGCTCGCCCTGAGCCACGGCTGGAGCCTGCATGATGCGGTGCGCTACGGGATGGCCGCCGCTGCCGCGACCCTCATGCGTCCGGGGACCGGGTTGTGCCGGGCGGAGGATGTGGAAAGGCTGTTCCGGGAGGAGTGAGCCGAGCCCAAGCCTTTTTCATCGGATGGCAAGACAGGCGCTCAGGGTCGCGAAGTCCGATCGCCGATCCACCTGCGCGGTCATGCACTGCTCTTGCAGCTGCCGCAGGCACTGCTGGCGCACGGGCTGCTCGTCCGCCGGCAGGCTGGTCAGGCGGTTGCCCGAGAGATTGAGGATTTCCAGACTGTCCGCCAGAGCGAAGATTTCGTCGGGGAGTTCATGCAGGTCGGCGGAGAGATCCAGGCGCGTGCTGCCGGCCAGTTGTTCGAGGATGGACATGGGCAGTTGGACATTTGGTTTTTGGTCGGGCAAGAGGTGTGGGGCGGGTGGCCGGTCACGCTGAAGGCAACGGATAGACAGCCCCGTCGCTGGACAGGGCTGATCTGGCTCAGTGGCTGGCGTCGACCTTGCGTGCCTTCTCCGGTGCGGCTTCGAGCAGGCTGTCAGCACGGAACATGGCCTTGATGCCGCGGATCGCCTGGCGGGTGCGGTCGAGGTTCTCGATCAGGGCGAAGCGTACATGGTCGTCGCCGTAGTCGCCGAAGCCCAGCCCTGGCGAGACGCAGACCTTGGCCTCGGCCAGGAGCTTCTTGGCGAACTCCAGAGAACCGAGATGGGCGTAGGCTTCGGGGATCTTCGCCCAGATGTACATGGAGGCCTTGGGCTTCTCCACCTTCCAACCGATCTCGTGCAGGCCCTTGACCAGCAGGTTGCGCCGCTCGCGGTATTGCTCGGCGA
Source organism: Azotobacter armeniacus (assembly GCF_054779355.1). Lineage (NCBI taxonomy): Bacteria > Pseudomonadati > Pseudomonadota > Gammaproteobacteria > Pseudomonadales > Pseudomonadaceae > Azotobacter > Azotobacter armeniacus. The sequence goes on along the minus strand of NZ_BAAGYK010000050.1, from coordinate 22,995 downwards.
TGTCGCGCACGCATTGCTGGTCGCCTTCCAGGGCGGCAATGGCCGCCACCTGCAGCGGGGTGAAGGTGCCGTAGTCATGGTAGCTCTTGATCCGCGCCAGGGCGCCGACCAGTTCGGCATTGCCAACCATGAAGCCGATGCGCCAGCCGGCCATGTTGTAGCTCTTCGACAGGGTGAAGAACTCCACGGCGATGTCCTTGGCGCCCGGCACCTGCATGATCGACGGCGCCTTCCAGCCATCGTATACGATGTCGGCGTAGGCCAGGTCATGCACCACGAGGATGTCGTACTGCTTGGCCAGGGCCACCACACGCTCGAAGAAGTCCAGCTCCACGCACTGGGCGGTGGGGTTGGAGGGAAAACCCAGGATCATCATCTTCGGCTTGGGAATCGCCTCGCGAATCGCCCGCTCCAGCTCGGCGAAGAAATCCACACCGGGCACCAGCGGCACCGAGCGCACCTGAGCGCCGGCGATCACCGCACCGTAGATGTGGATCGGGTAGCTGGGATTGGGCACCAGCACGGTGTCGCCGTGGTCGAGGGTGGCCAGCATCAGGTGCGCCAGGCCCTCCTTGGAGCCGATGGTGACGATAGCCTCGCTGTCCGGGTTTATCTCCACAGCGTAGCGCTCCTGGTACCAGCGCGATATGGCACGGCGCAGGCGCGGGATGCCGCGGGAGGTGGAGTAGCCATGGGTATCCTCGCGCCGGGCGACCTGCACCAGTTTCTCGACGATATGCGGCGGGGTGGCGCCGTCGGGGTTGCCCATGCTGAAGTCGATGATGTCCTCGCCACGGCGGCGGGCGGCCATCTTCAGTTCGGCGGTGATGTTGAATACGTAGGGGGGGAGACGATCGATGCGCGCGAAGCGGCGCCCTGAATGGGAGTCGGTCATGTTTGCCTCGGATACGTAAGCGCCCGGAACCGTCCGAGCGACGTTGGCCAGTGCGCTGGCCTGCGTGCGGAACATACGCGGGTGGCCAGCAAGCTGGCAAGCCTGACTTTGTGATGAATGAGTGGGGGTGCGCGGCTGGCGCCGCAATGCAATCGAAGCTGGGTTTCGGCACGGGCGTTTTGGTAGATTTCCCCCGCATTCTCAACAAAGGTGAAATCCATGAAACCAGTCAGCAGCAGGTCATCCACGCAGCGCTCGTCCGGCAGCGAATTTCTCGAAACCCGGTTCGGCAGCAAGGTGCTCAACGTCACGGTCACCATGAAGCCGGACCGGCTGGTGGCCGAGCAGATGATGCCCGAGGGCGACGAGGTGCAGGTGGCAATGCTGCAGAATCCGTTCGCGGTGACCCGCGACCTGACTAACCTCTTGAGCGCAGCGAAATCGGACGATTCGCTGGTGATCGTCTGTGCCAACGACAAGATCTACCGGGCGGGCCTGAAATTCCTCGGCCTGGCCTGATGGCGAGCGAGGGCAGGGGCTGTCTGCTCCCCTCAGCTGCCCAGCATGTCGTGCATGGCGATGACCTGTTCGGCGACCTGGATCAGCTTCTGCTGGCGGCTCATGGCCTGGCGGCGCATCAGGGTGTAGGCCTCTTCCTCGTTGCAGCTCTTCATCTTCATCAGCAGGCCCTTGGCCAGTTCGATGCGCTTGCGCTCGGCCAGCTGCGCCTCGCGGGCCTGCAGCTGGGCACGCAGGGCCTGATCGCTCTCGAAGCGGGCCATGGCCACGTCGAGGATTGGCTGCAGGCGTTGGGTCTGGATGCCTTCGACGATGTAGGCGCTGACCCCGGCCTGAATGGCCTGGCGCATCACCTTCGGATCGTGCTCGTCGGTGAACATGACGATCGGCCGCGGTTGGTCGCGGCTGACCAGCACTACTTGTTCCATCACGTCGCGGCCGGGCGACTCGGTGTCGATGAGGACTACGTCGGGGCGTACGGCCTCGACCCGCGCCGGCAGGTCGATGGTCAGGCCGGATTCATCGATGACCTCGAAGCCGGCTTCGACCAGGGCGCTTCTCAGACGGCCGACCTTCTTCGGTGTGTCGTTGATCAGGAGGATGCGCAGCATGGGGATGTTCCTTGGTCATCGGCCGAGGATGATTGCGCCTCGCTCAGCGCGTGGAGGGCAAAGCTGCGGGCGTAGGCCGCAGGATCGGAGCCGTCCCAGCGCTTGCCGTCCAGCAGGGTGACGCTGCGCATGGGCGAGGCGGGCTGCGGGATGCCGAGGGCGGCGGCGGCGTCGCGATACAGCTCGAGCTGCTGCACCTGGCTGGCGATGGCGAGGTAGTCGGGATCTTCGCGCAACAGCCCCCAGCGACGGAACTGGGTCATGAACCAGAGGCCGTCGGAGAGATAGGGCAGGTTGACCTCGCCGCCGCCATGGAAGCGCAGGGCATGACTATCCCGCCAGGCATGGCCGTTGCCGTCCTCGTAGTTGCCGAGAAAGCGCGCCTCGATTACCCGGCGTGGCGCAGCCACGTACTCGTCGGCGCTGATCAGCTGCGCGGTACCGGTCTTGTTCTCTTCGCTGGCGTCGATGAAGCGGCTCGCCTCCAGCACAGCCATGACCAAGGCACGGGCGGTGTTGGGGTACTGTTCGACGAAGGCGCGGGTGCAGCCGAGGACCTTCTCCGGATGGTCCGGCCAGATCGACTGGCTGGTGGCGATGGTGAAGCCCATGCCCTGGTCTATGGCGTGGGCCCCCCAGGGTTCGCCGGCACAGAAACCGTCGATGCGGCCGGCGCGCAGGTGTTCGACCATCTGTGGCGGCGGTATTACCAGGGTGTTCACGTCCTCGAGAGGATGGATGCCCAGGCTGGCGAGCCAATAGTAGAGCCAGAGAGCATGGGTACCGGTGGGAAAGGTCTGGGCCAGGGTGAGTTTTGCACTGCTTCGGTGCACATGCTGGGCCAGTGTCTCGCTGCTGCACACGCCAGCCTGCCGAAGCGGCGTCGACAAATTGATGCTCTGGCCGTTCTGGTTGAGGCCCATCAGCACTGCCATGTCGGTTGCCGGTGCGCCGCCGATGCCGAGCTGCATGCTGTAGATCAGTCCGTACAGCCCCTGGGCGGCGTCCAGCTCACCGCTGAGCAGCTTGTCGCGCAGGCTCGACCAGGAAACCTGGCGCTTGAGGTTGAGGCTCAGTCCGTAGGGGGCGGCGAAGCCCTGGGTGGCGGCGACGATCAGCGACGCGGAGTCGGTGAGCGGCATGAAGCCCAAGTTGATCGAGCTCTTCTCGGGGGCATCGCTGCCCGCGACCCAGGCCTGGACATCCGCTCTGGAGGTGGTTTGGTGATCTGTCATGGTGTCTTCCGGCGCTGAGCAAAAAGGCGTCGCTCGGCGGCTGCCTGGGGCAGGGCCGAAAGCGACGCCATTGTCGGTGATGGGGTCCCGCCGTTGGGACCACCGATGCTGCTGGGCTCGAAGCAAACGATATGCCAAGGCCCGAGGCATCGGCCTTTCGACCTGTCGCGCACTCTAGCGCAGGACCGCGGAAAAGAAGAAGCCCCGCACGAGGCGGGGCTTCTTCATTCCGCGCGGGTGAGGCTTAGACCTGCAGGACCGGGAGTTCGGCCTTGGCCGCAGCTTCCTTGTACTCAGCGATCTGGTCGAAGGACAGGTAACGATAGATATCGGCAGCCATGGTGTCGATGTTCTTCGCGTATTCCATGTACTCCTCGACGGTCGGCAGCTTGCCAAGGATCGAGGCGACCGATGCCAGTTCGGCGGAAGCCAGGAATACGTTGGTAGCATCGCCCAGACGATTCGGGAAGTTGCGGGTCGAGGTGGAAACCACGGTCGAACCGGTCTGTACGCGGGCCTGGTTACCCATGCACAGCGAGCAGCCCGGCATTTCCATGCGCGCACCGGCCTTGCCATAGATGCCGTAGTAGCCTTCCTCAGTCAGCTGGTGAGCGTCCATCTTGGTCGGCGGAGCCAGCCACAGACGGGTCGGGATGCCACCCTTGACCTTGTCCAGCAGCTTGCCGGCTGCGCGGAAGTGACCAATGTTGGTCATGCAGGAACCGATGAAGACTTCATCGATCTTCTGACCGGCAACGGTGGACAGCAGACGGGCGTCGTCCGGATCGTTCGGGGCGCAGAGGACCGGCTCCTTGACGTCGGCCAGATCGATCTCGATCACGGCGGCGTATTCGGCGTCCTTGTCGGCTTCCAGCAGTTGCGGCTTGGCCAGCCAGGCTTCCATCGCCTGAGCACGACGCTCCAGGGTGCGCGGATCGCCGTAGCCTTCGCCGATCATCCAGCGCAGCATGGTGATGTTGGACTTCAGGTACTCGGCGATGGCCTTTTCCGGCAGCTTGATGGTGCAACCGGCAGCCGAACGCTCGGCGGAGGCGTCGGACAGCTCGAAGGCTTGCTCGACGGTCAGGCTGTCCAGACCTTCGATCTCGAGGATGCGGCCGGAGAAGATGTTCTTCTTGCCTTTCTTCTCGACGGTCAGCAGGCCGGCCTGGATGGCGTAGTAGGGGATGGCATGCACCAGATCACGCAGGGTGATACCGGGCTGCATCTTGCCCTTGAAACGCACCAGAACGGATTCCGGCATGTCCAGCGGCATCACGCCGGTGGCGGCGGCGAAGGCCACCAGGCCGGAACCGGCCGGGAAGGAGATGCCGATCGGGAAGCGGGTGTGCGAGTCACCACCGGTACCCACGGTATCCGGCAGCAGCATGCGGTTCAGCCAGCTGTGGATGATGCCGTCGCCCGGACGCAGGGACACGCCGCTGCGGTTCATGATGAAGTCCGGCAGGGTGTGGTGGGTCTTGACGTCGATCGGCTTCGGATAGGCGGCGGTGTGGCAGAAGGACTGCATCACCAGGTCGGCGGAGAAGCCCAGGCAAGCCAGGTCCTTCAGCTCGTCGCGGGTCATCGGGCCGGTGGTGTCCTGGGAGCCGACGGTGGTCATCTTCGGCTCGCAGTAGGTGCCCGGACGCACGCCCTTGCCTTCCGGCAGGCCGCAGGCGCGGCCAACCATCTTCTGCGCCAGACTGAAGCCCTTGCCGCTGTCGGCCGGTGCTTCCGGCTTCTTGAACAGGGTGGACGGAGCCAGACCCAGTTCGGCGCGGGCTTTTTCGGTCAGGCCGCGGCCGATGATCAGCGGGATACGGCCACCGGCGCGGACTTCGTCCAGCAGCACCTCAGTCTTCAGCGAGAAGGTGGTGACCAGCTCATCGCTGTCGTGACGACGCACTTCGCCCTTGATGGGGTAGACGTCGATCACGTCACCCATCGCCAGGTTGGTGCAGTCGAATTCGATCGGCAGAGCGCCGGCATCTTCCATGGTGTTGTAGAAGATCGGGGCGATCTTGGTGCCGAAGCAGAAGCCGCCAGCGCGCTTGTTCGGCACGTAGGGGATGTCATCACCGAAGAACCATAGCACCGAGTTGGTAGCGGACTTGCGGGAAGAACCGGTACCGACCACGTCACCGACGTAGGCAACCGGGAAGCCTTTGGCTTTCAGGGCCTCCATCTGCTTGATCGGGCCAACGGAACCCGGAACGTCCGGGTTGATGCCGTCGCGGGCCATCTTCAGCATGGCCAGAGCGTGCAGCGGGATGTCGGGACGTGACCAGGCATCCGGAGCCGGCGACAGGTCGTCGGTGTTGGTTTCGCCAGTCACCTTGAACACGGTCAGGGTGACTTTTTCCGGAACGGCCGGACGGGCCAGGAACCACTCGCCTTCGGACCAGGATTCCAGCACGGCCTTGGCGGCGGCATTGCCTTTCTTGGCTTTCTCGGCCACATCATGGAAGGCGTCGAACATCAGCAGGGTGTGCTTGAGTTGCTCGGCGGCGACGCTGGTCAGCTCGGCGCTGTCCAGCAGCTCGACCAGGGTGGCGATGTTGTAGCCGCCCTGCATGGTGCCCAGCAGTTCGATGGCGCGGGTCTTGCTGATCAGCGGGGAAGTGGCTTCGCCCTTGGCGATGGCGGAGAGGAAACCGGCCTTGACGTAGGCTGCTTCGTCCACGCCCGGCGGAACACGGTTGGTGATCAGGTCAACCAGGAATTCTTCTTCACCGGTCGGCGGGTTCTTCAGCAGTTCGACCAGACCAGCGGTCTGCTCGGCGTTCAGCGGCTGGGGCACGACGCCCTGAGCGGCACGCTCTTCTACGTGTTTGCGATAGGCTTCAAGCACAGTTTTACCCTCATCAGTGGTCCCAGGGGTTTCCGGGACACTCATCCTGGGAATCTCCGCACGCAAGCGCTTCGCCGCCTTATGGGCGGCACGGCCAAGGTTGCGACGATCCCCCTCCAGAAGCTGTTTTCAAAGTTTTACGCCGAGAGAGAACTGGCACTTGGCACCCTCTGGCAGGGTGCCTGCGCCTGTGCCGTTCCGCTCGGATCAACTGTGCTCGTGACGCTTTGAAAACAGCTTCGACTGGACAGTGGTGCCAAAAAGGCATTGAGAGTTTACTGGAAAGCAGTGGTCAAGTTAAAGCCACTGCGGATGACCGAGCCTAGACAAAGGGCTAAGATACTATCTTGTTATTCGCTTTTCCCTGGTTTCCCCTTCGATCATGTCCTATCAGCGCATCAAGACGCCCTGTGTCGGTCTCTGCTCAACAGTCTATGGCGATCTGGTCTGCCGGGGCTGCAAGCGCTTTCACCACGAGGTGGTGAACTGGAACCAGTATGACGAAGAGGGAAAACGCGCCGTCTGGCGGCGGCTGGAAACCCTGCTGGTGCAGGTGGTGCAGGCCAAGCTGGGGGTGTTCGATGAGCAGCGGCTGCGCCAGCAGTTAGAGCAGCGGCAGATCCGCTTCGTGGCTGAGCAGTCGGCGTATTGCTGGGCCTATCGCCTGATCGCCCGCGGTGCCCGGGCGATCAACCAGCTCGAGGCCTACGGCATCGTCCTGCAGCCGGAGTTCCGCGACTGGGAGTTGCCGGCCCTGCGCGATGCCATCGACCGGGAATTCTTCCTGCTCTCCCAGGCCCATTACGAGCGCTACATCGCCCCGCGCTTCCTGCGCGAGGGCGTGCAGAGGCGTATCTGAGGCAGGTGCGGTCGGCTCCTCGGCGACGGGTAGGGGCCGTATAATGCCCAGTTTTCCAAGACCAGCCAGATTGCCATGTCCCTGCTTCCCGAGATCGAGAGCTTCCTGCTCTGCCCGACCCCCCAGACCTGGATCGACCAGGCACTGCAGCATCCCGAGATCCTGCTGATCGATCACGCCAACTGCGAGAAGAAGGCGGCCGGCACGGCGTTGACTCTGCTGTTCCGGCATGTCGACAAGGAGGACCTGCAGTACAAGCTGTCGCGCCTGGCCCGCGAGGAGCTGCGCCATTTCGAACAGGTGGCCGAGCTGATGAAGAAGCGCGGCGTCCTCTACCGGCCGCTCAGCGCTTCGCTCTACGCCCAGCGCCTGCATGCGCATATCCGCAAGAATGAACCGGGTCGTCTGGTGGACACCTTGATTGTCGGCGCCTACATCGAGGCTCGCTCCTGCGAGCGCTTTCATCGCCTGGCACCCTTCCTCGACGAGGAGCTGGAACGCTTCTACGTCTCGCTGCTCGCCTCGGAGGCGCGGCACTATCAGGACTACCTGGGAATGGCCCGCCAGTACGCCGGTGAGCCGATCGACGAGCGTGTGGCGTTCTTCGCCGAGATCGAGCGCCAGGCAATCCTTACCCCGGATACGGAGTTCCGCTTCCACAGCGGCGTGGCGGCTTGACGACCGTCGCTCTCAATAAGTCAATGCCCGTTCGGACCGGTTTAACTTCCTTTGCCGCCCCCTGCTTGTAGTGCTCGCCCGCAGCGTCGGCTATTGGCCCTGGGCCTGGCTTAGCCAGTTCTGCAGGTTGGCAGGTCGGCCAGGGGCAGGCGGGCAGCCCTCAATGATTTTGGAGGCGCCTTCATGACGGCTTGCCGCCTGCTTGCCAAGGGGGCGGAGTAGGGCGGGGATGCACGAGAGGGTGGCCGGCATACCCAAGCGATGGGCGTTGGCCTCGGGTTCGGGGCTTAGTCAAGCGGGAAGGGGGCTAGGCGGTAGCCCAGGGCATCAACTTCCAGTACCCAGCCCTGTCGGCTCCAGTCACCGAGGACGATACGCCGGGCGTCTTGGCCGTCGACCTGCAGTTCATGCACGGCAGGGCGGTGGGTGTGGCCGTGGATCAGGGTCAGCACGCCATGGGCGGCCATGATCCGCGGTATCTCCTCAGGAGTGACGTCGACGATCTCGGTGGCTTTCTGGCGGACCTGCAGGCGACTGGCATCACGCAACTTGCGTGCCAGCTGCTGGCGCTTGGAGAGGGGCAGGTGGCGCAGGAGCCATATCGACAGCGGGTTGCGCAGGCGCCGGCGAAAGCGCATGTAGGCAATGTCGCGGGTGCACAGGGTGTCGCCATGCATCAGCAGCACAGGCGTGCCGTTCAGCTCGATGCGGCTGGGGTCGCGCAGGAGAGTACAACCGGCCTGGCGGCAGAACGAGCGGCCGACGAGGAAGTCGCGATTGCCGTGCATCAGGAAGATCCGCGTGCCCTGGTCCGCCACTTCGCGCAAGGCTTCGGCGATGGAACGCTGGAAGGGCGTCATGGCGTCGTCGCCGATCCAGGCTTCGAAGAGGTCGCCGAGGATGTACAGCGCTTCGGCCTGGCTGGCACGTTCCTTCAGGAAACGCAGGAGCGCCCGGCTGATGTCCGGGCGTTCCTCGTCGAGATGCAGATCCGAGATCAGCAGTGTAGTCATCGAGATTATTCGACGATCTCGGCCTTCTCGATGATTACGTCGTCCATCGGCACGTCCTGGTGGCCAGCGCGGGAGGTGGTGGGGGCGCCCTTGATCCGGTCGACCACGTCCATGCCTTCAACCACTTCGCCAAAAACTGCGTAGCCCCAGCCCTGGGTGGTCGGCGCCGTATGGTCGAGGAAGCCGTTGTCCTTGACGTTGATGAAGAACTGCGCGCTGGCCGAGTGCGGGTCCATGGTACGAGCCATGGCGATGGTCCCGCTCTTGTTGGACAGGCCGTTGTTGGCCTCGTTCTTGATTGGCGCACGGGTCGACTTCTGCTTCATGCCCGGCTCGAAACCTCCACCCTGAATCATGAAGTTGCCGATCACGCGGTGGAAGATGGTGCCGTCGTAGTGGCCCTCCTTCACGTACTGCTCGAAGTTGGCCGCAGTTTCCGGCGCCTTGTCGGCGAACAGTTTCAGGGTGATGGTGCCGTGGTTGGTGTGCAGCTTGATCATGGCTGAGTTCCGCTGGGTGGGTGAGGGATGCCTAGACCTCGCCGGCTGATGGTCGTTGCTACCGGGTCTCTGTCAGGGGCATGACGGGTCCGCTATGATAAGCCCTTTGCATTGGCCGGCCTACCCTGGCTGGCGTCGACATGTTTCAAGGATCCCATGAGCAAGCCCGAGACTCCCGCCTCTGCCGCGAACTTCCTCCGCCCGATCGTCCAGGCCGACCTGGAGTCGGGCAAGCACGCCAAGATCGTTACCCGCTTCCCCCCGGAGCCCAATGGTTACCTGCATATCGGTCATGCCAAGTCGATCTGCCTGAACTTTGGTTTGGCCAAGGAGTTCGGCGGCGAGTGCAACCTGCGTTTCGACGACACCAATCCGGCCAAGGAAGACCAGGAATACATCGACGCGATCAAGAGCGACGTGCAGTGGCTGGGCTTCCAGTGGGCCGGTGAAGAGCGCTACGCATCCAACTACTTCGAGCAGTTGCACGACTGGGCCATCCATCTGATCAAAGCCGGCAAGGCCTACGTCTGCGACCTGTCGCCGGACGAAGCGCGCGAATACCGCGGTAGCCTGACCGAGCCGGGCAGGAACAGTCCGTATCGCGAGCGCAGCGTGGAGGAGAACCTCGACCTATTCGCGCGCATGAAGGCCGGCGAGTTCCCCGACGGTGCCCGTGCGCTGCGGGCGAAGATCGACATGGCCTCGCCGAACATGAATCTGCGTGACCCGATTCTCTACCGCATCCGCCACGCCCATCACCACCAGACCGGCGACAAGTGGTGCATCTATCCGAGCTACGACTTCACCCACGGCCAGTCGGACGCGCTCGAGGGCATCACCCACTCGATCTGCACCCTGGAGTTCGAGGATCATCGTCCGCTCTACGAGTGGTTCCTCGACAACCTGCCGGTGCCGTGCAAGCCGCGCCAGTACGAGTTCGCCCGCCTCAACCTGAACTACACCATCACCAGCAAGCGTAAGCTCAAGCAGCTGGTCGATGAAGGGCATGTCAACGGTTGGGACGATCCGCGTATGTCGACTCTCTCCGGCTACCGTCGCCGCGGCTACACCCCGGCCTCGATCCGCCATTTCTGCGATCTGATCGGCGTCAACCGTGCTGGCGGCATGGTGGACATCGGTATGCTGGAGTTCGCCATCCGTGAGGATCTGGACGCCAATGCGCCGCGTGCGATGTGCGTGCTCAAGCCGTTGAAGGTGGTGATCACCAATTATCCGGAGGGTCGGGTCGAGAGCCTCGAACTGCCGTGCCATCCCAAGCAGGGCATGGGCGTGCGCGTGCTGCCGTTCTCCCGCGAGCTGTACATCGACGCCGGCGACTATGAGGAAAACCCGCCCAAGGGCTACAAGCGCCTGGAACCGAACGGCGAGGTGCGCCTGCGCGGCAGCTATGTGATCCGTGCCGACGAGGCAATCAAGGATGCCGAGGGCAACATCGTCGAGCTGCGCTGTTCCTACGACCCGGACACCCTCGGCAAGAACCCGGAAGGCCGTAAGGTCAAGGGTGTGATCCACTGGGTGCCGGCCGAAGGCAGCGTCGAGTGTGAGGTACGCCTGTACGATCGCCTGTTCAAGGCTGCCAATCCGGAGAAGGTCGAGGAGGGCGGCAGCTTCCTCGACAACATCAACTCCGATTCGCTGGTGGTGCTCAAGGGCTGCCGCGCCGAACCGTCGCTGGCTCAGGCGCAGGCGGAGGATCGTTTCCAGTTTGAGCGCGAAGGCTACTTCTGCGTCGACCTGAAGGACTCCGAGCCGGGCGCTCCGGTGTTCAACCGCACCGTCACTCTGCGTGACTCCTGGGGGCAGTGATGACGCTTTCCATCTACAGCACTCTGAGCAAGAGCAAGGACGCGTTCAAACCGCTGGAAGGCAACAAGGTACGCATGTACGTATGCGGCATGACCGTGTACGACTTCTGCCACATTGGCCATGCGCGGGTGATGGTGGCGTTCGACGTGGTCGCCCGCTGGCTGCGCTATCGCGGCTATGAATTGACCTACGTGCGCAACATCACTGACATTGACGACAAGATCATCAAGCGCGCCAACGAGAACGGCGAGGCCTTCGATGCCCTGACCGCGCGCATGATCGCCGCCATGCACGAGGACGAGGCGCGCCTCAACGTGCTGCGCCCGGATCTGGAGCCGCGCGCCACCGACCACATCACCGGCATGCACGCGATGATCCAGACCCTGATCGACAAGGGCTTTGCCTACGCCCCGGGCAACGGCGACGTCTACTACCGGGTCGGCAAGTTCGAGGGCTACGGCAAGCTGTCGCGGCGCAAGATCGAGGATCTGAAGATTGGCGCGCGCATCGAGGTCGACGAGGCGAAGGAGGATCCGCTGGACTTCGTCCTGTGGAAAGGCGCCAAGCCGGGCGAGCCAAGCTGGGAGTCGCCTTGGGGCGCCGGGCGTCCGGGTTGGCACATCGAGTGCTCGGTGATGTCCACCTGCTGCCTGGGCGAGACCTTCGACATCCACGGCGGCGGCCCGGACCTGGTATTCCCCCACCACGAAAACGAGATCGCGCAGAGCGAGGCGGCCACCGGCAAGCTCTACGCCAATGCCTGGATGCACGCCGGCGCAGTGCGCGTGGACGGCGAGAAGATGTCCAAGTCGCTGGGCAACTTCTTCACTATCCGTGAGGTGCTGGAGAAGTACCATCCCGAGGTGGTGCGCTACCTACTGGTGTCCAGCCACTACCGCAGCCCGATCAACTACTCCGAGGACAGTCTGCGCGAGGCCAAGGGCGCGCTGGATCGTTTCTACAACGCACTCAAGGGCCTGCCCGACGCGGCTCCAGCCGGTGGTGAGGAGTACGTTACGCGCTTCGCTGCAGCGATGGACGACGATTTCAACACCCCGGAAGCTTGCGCCGTACTGTTCGAGCTAGCCCGCGAGGTCAATCGCCTGCGCGAATCGGACCTGCGGGCTGCAGCTGCCCTGGCGGCGCGTCTGAAGGAGACGGCTGGTCTGCTCGGCGTGCTGCAGCTGGAGCCGGAAGCCTTCCTCCAGGCCGGTGCCGAAGGCAAGGTGGATGCTGCCGAGGTGGATGCTCTGATCGCCGCTCGCTTGCAGGCACGCGCCGATAAGAACTGGGGCGAGTCCGACCGCATCCGCGACCGGCTCACCGCCATGGGTGTGGTGCTGGAGGACAGCAAGGGTGGGACCACGTGGCGTCTGGCCGAGTGAGAAAAGCAGGACGCCTGAGCGCGCCTGCAGATGAAAATGGCACCCTTGGGGTGCCATTTTCATTTGGAGCGCCAGGTCACTGGTGCAGCTGTTCAGCTGCGTACAGTGTGTTTTCCAGAAGGCAGGCGCGGGTCATGGGGCCGACCCCCCCGGGGACGGGGGTGATCCATCCGGCGCGCTCGGCAGCCGCGGAAAACTCCACGTCACCGACCAGTCTGCCGTCATCTAGTCGGTTAATACCAACGTCTATGACGATGGCGCCAGGCTTGATCCATTCGCCCTTGACCAAGCCTGGCTTTCCGGCTGCGACCACCACCAGATCGGCACGCCCCACATGCTCGGCCAAGTTGCGGGTGAACCGATGAGTGACGGTCACGGTACAGCCGGCCAATAGCAGTTCCAGTGCCATTGGGCGGCCGACGATGTTGGAGGCACCGACTACCGTGGCATCCAGGCCATACAGGTCTGCGCCGGTGCTCTGCAGGAGCGTTATGATGCCTTTGGGGGTGCAGGGCCGCAGCAATGGCATGCGCTGGGCGAGGCGGCCGATGTTATAGGGATGGAAGCCATCCACGTCTTTGTCCGGGCGGATGCGCTCAAGCAGCAGGGAGGCGTCAAGGTGCTTTGGGAGCGGCAGTTGCACCAGGATGCCGTCGATCGCCGAATTCTCGTTCAATCGATCGATCAAGGACAGGAGTTCGTCCTGGCTGGTGCTGGCAGGAAGGTCGTAGGCTTGAGAATGAAAGCCCACTTCTTCGCAATCCTTGCGCTTATGAGACACATAGACTTGGGAGGCCGGGTCAGTACCCACCAGGATGACTGCCAGGCCGGGGGCGTGCAGGTCCTGCTGGCGTCGTTCGGCGACACGTTGGGCGATCTGCTGGCGAAGACTGGCGGCGATCGCTTTGCCGTCGATCAGTTTTGCGGTCATGACGCTTGCTTAACCATGAGGTTGATAAGACGAAGCGCATTCTCTCATGGTGAGGCTGGTGGGCCAATGCGAACAATCGGGTGCCGTCGGCACCCCTTACATCTTGCTGATTTATTTAAAAATATTGTTGACAGAGAGTTGCCTGTTCTATAAGATTCGCCCCGCTTGTCAAGCACAGCCTGTCGCTGGGTTGGAGAGCGAGGTCGAACTAAAGTTCGCTCCGTGGAAAGCTTCGAGTTTGCACTCTGCTCAGAATGCAGATAAAAAAAGCGCCCGTAGCTCAGCTGGATAGAGCATCCGCCTTCTAAGCGGATGGTCGCAGGTTCGAGTCCTGCCGGGTGCGCCATTAGGCGGTTCGGCGTCAAGCAGTAGCAAGATATGGTGGGCGTAGCTCAGTTGGTAGAGCACAGGATTGTGGCTCCTGGTGTCGTGGGTTCGATTCCCATCGTCCACCCCATATTCCAAACGCCAGGCGTGAAGCCTGGCGTTTTCGTTTCTCAATGGCTTGGCCACGCGGATGTGGTGGAATTGGTAGACACACTGGATTTAGGTTCCAGCGCCGCAAGGCGTAAGAGTTCGAGTCTCTTCATCCGCACCATTTCCTGTATTCCTGTTCTCTCCCGTATGCTGCCTGCTCTCTGTAGGGTGACTTCTGCAATTTGACCCACTAGAATGCATGCCCTTGATTGGGGCCGCTAACGGTCGGCTAACGTCTGTGCAACGAGGAATATCCATGCAAGTTTCTGTTGAAAGCACCTCTGCTCTTGAGCGCCGCCTGACGATCGGTGTGCCGGCCGAGCGCATCGAGACCGAAGTCAACAAGCGTCTGCAGCAGACTGCTCGTCATGCTAAGATTCCGGGCTTCCGTCCTGGCAAGGTGCCGATGAGCGTGATTCGCCAGCGTTACGAAGAGTCGGCTCGTCAGGAGGCCTTGGGCGACCTGATTCAGGCTAGCTTCTATGAGGCGGTGCTTGAGCAGAAGCTGAAGCCGGCCGGTGCTCCTTCCGTTGAGCCGAAGGTCTTCGAAAAAGGCAAGGATCTGGAATACATTGCCATCTTCGAGGTTTATCCCGAGTTGGAAGTTGCTGGCCTGGAAGGTATTGCTGTCGAGCGTCTGCAAGCCGAAGTCGCTGAGTCCGATATCGACAACATGCTGGAAATTCTGCGCAAGCAGAACACGCACTACAAGCAGGTTGAGCGTGAGGCGCAGGATGGTGACCAGCTGGACATCGATTTCGTTGGCAAGATCGATGGCGAGCCTTTCGCTGGTGGTTCTGCCAAGGGTACGCCGCTGGTGCTGGGCTCCGGGCGGATGATTGAGGGCTTCGAGGCGGGGCTGGTCGGTGCAAAGGCTGGCGAGGAGCGCCTTCTGTCTCTGACCTTCCCCGAGGACTATCAGAACCTGGATCTGGCGGGCAAGACTGCCGAGTTCGCTGTAACCGTCAATGCTGTGTCCGAGGCAGAGTTGCCCGAACTGAATGCAGAATTCTTTGCCTTGTTCGGCGTCACTGAGCCGAACCTGGACGCCTTCCGTGTCGAAGTCGGCAAGAACATGGAGCGTGAATTGAGCCAAGCGATCAAGTCCAAGGTGAAGGCTCAGGTAATGGATGGCCTGCTGGCAGCCAATCCGATTGAGGTGCCCAAGGCGCTGATCGAGAGTGAAGTGAATCGCCTGCGCGTCCAGGCGGTGCAGCAGTTCGGCGGCAATATCAAGCCGGAACAGCTGCCGGCGGATCTGTTCCAGGAGCAGGCCAAGCGTCGTGTCGCGCTGGGGCTGATTGTTGCCGAGATGGTCAAGCGGTTCGAGATCAAGCCAGATGAGGCGAAGGTGCGGGCTCTGATCGAGGAAATCGCTTCCGCCTATCAGGAGCCGGAGCAGGTTATTGCTTGGTATTATGGTAATGAGCAGCAGCTTGGTGAGGTCCGTTCGGTTGTGCTGGAGGAGCAAGTTGTAGATACTGTCCTCCAGAAGGCCAACGTAACCGACAAAGCGGTCTCTTACGAAGAAGCTGTCAAGCCGGCGGAAACTCCGCAAGCTGCCTGATCTTCCCTCGTGTGAGCACATCCATAAGCCAGCCTTCGTGCTGGCTTACTCGCATTTTAAGACCTGACCATTAGGGAGCGCTCAGGATATGACCAATCATCTCATGCAAATGCCTGAAATCCAGGCCGCTGGCGGCTTGGTGCCGATGGTGATCGAGCAGTCCGCCCGCGGTGAGCGTGCATACGACATATATTCGCGTCTCTTGAAGGAGCGGGTGATATTCATGGTTGGCCAAGTAGAGGATTACATGGCGAACTTGATCGTGGCTCAGCTGTTGTTCCTTGAGGCGGAGAATCCCGACAAGGATATACATCTCTACATCAACTCGCCCGGTGGCTCCGTGACTGCTGGTATGTCTATTTACGATACCATGCAGTTCATCAAGCCTGACGTTTCCACTATCTGCATCGGTCAAGCCTGCAGCATGGGCGCCCTGTTGCTGGCTGGTGGTGCTGCCGGCAAGCGGTACTGCCTGCCGCATTCGCGGATGATGATCCACCAGCCTCTGGGCGGCTTCCAGGGGCAGGCCTCGGACATCGAGATCCATGCTCGGGAGATCCTCACCATTCGTGAGCGTTTGAACAAAATTTTGGCACATCATACCGGTCAGCCCATTGACGTGATCGCCCGCGACACGGATCGTGACAACTTCATGAGCGGTGAGGAAGCGGTCAAATATCGGCTTATCGATCAGGTTCTCACGCATCGTCAGCTGGTGGGCTGAGCCCATCTCGGGGCGGTCTGAAATTGCGACCACCCTTGGGCTTGAAAATGCCCGCATTTGCCTTCATCTTGTGTTGCAAGCCTACCGGATTGGATTGATCGAATGACTGACACCCGTAACGGCGAGGACAGTGGCAAACTGCTTTATTGCTCCTTCTGCGGCAAGAGCCAGCATGAGGTGCGTAAGTTGATTGCTGGGCCCTCGGTCTTTATTTGTGACGAGTGCGTCGACCTGTGCAATGACATTATCCGAGAGGAAGTGCAAGAAGCCCAGGCCGAAAGTAGTGCGCATAAGCTACCCGCACCCAAGGAAATCAGTACCATTCTCGACCAATATGTCATTGGTCAGGAGCGTGCCAAGAAGGTTTTGGCAGTGGCGGTATACAACCATTACAAGCGCCTGAACCAGCGTGACAAGAAAGATGATGTCGAGCTGGGCAAGAGCAATATCCTGTTGATCGGGCCGACGGGTTCCGGCAAGACGCTGCTGGCTGAAACCTTGGCGCGTTTGTTGAATGTTCCCTTCACGATTGCTGACGCCACCACCCTGACCGAGGCGGGTTATGTCGGTGAGGATGTCGAGAACATTATTCAGAAGCTGCTGCAGAAGTGCGATTACGACGTCGAAAAGGCCCAGATGGGTATCGTCTATATTGACGAAATCGACAAAATCTCGCGCAAGTCTGACAACCCGTCCATCACGCGGGATGTTTCGGGTGAGGGGGTTCAGCAGGCGTTGCTCAAGCTGATCGAGGGAACCGTAGCTTCCGTTCCGCCACAGGGTGGGCGTAAGCATCCGCAGCAGGAGTTTCTGCAAGTCGATACCCGCAATATTCTCTTTATCTGCGGCGGTGCCTTTTCCGGGCTGGAAAAGGTGATCCAGAACCGCTCAACGAAGGGGGGGATCGGTTTTAATGCCGAAGTGCGAAGTCCCGATGCTGGCAAGAAAATTGGCGAGGCGCTTCGTGATGTTGAACCGGATGACCTAGTCAAGTTCGGCTTGATTCCCGAGTTTGTCGGTCGCTTGCCGGTCATTGCCACGCTTGATGAGTTGGACGAGGCGGCCTTGGTGCAGATTCTCACGGAGCCGCGGAATGCATTGACTAAGCAGTACGGCAAGCTGTTTGATATGGAAGGGGTGGAGCTTGAGTTCCGTCCGGACGCACTGCGGGCCGTGGCCCTGCGAGCTCTCGAGCGCAAGACGGGAGCGCGCGGATTGCGCTCCATCCTCGAAGGCATCCTGCTTGATACCATGTACGAGATCCCCTCTCAGCCTGGCGTCAGCAAGGTGGTTATCGATGAAAGCGTCATCGCTGGTGCTTCAAAGCCCCTGCTGATCTATGAAAACGTGGAGCCGCCTGCTAAGGCCGCACCTGATGCTTGATCCGGAAAGGGGCCTGCGGGCCCCTTTGCATTTCTACTGCAGCGCTTGTTTTTTCCTAAGGCTACCCCCATCTTAAAATCAGGGTATGCCCGTCACTCTCCGGTCCTGAGCCTACGTAGAGCCTAAATCATGAATATGATCGAATTACCTCTTCTGCCGCTGCGTGATGTCGTCGTATATCCCCACATGGTAATTCCGCTGTTCGTGGGACGCGAAAAGTCCATCGAAGCCCTTGAGTCTGCAATGAGTGGGGACAAGCAAATCCTCCTGTTGGCACAGAAGAACCCGGCAGACGATGATCCGGGACAGGAGTCCCTCTATCGGGTTGGCACCGTTGCGACAGTCCTGCAATTGCTGAAGCTTCCTGATGGTACCGTCAAGGTCCTTGTCGAAGGCGAGCAGCGCGGAACCATCGAACGCTTCGTTGACGCTGATGGACACAGCCGGGCAGAGCTTTCCCTGGTCGATGAGGCGCCGATCGCTGAGCGGGAGGGAGAGGTTTTCATCCGTAGCTTGCTTGGCCAGTTTGAGCAGTATGTTCAGTTGGGCAAGAAGGTTCCTGCCGAAGTTCTGTCGTCCCTAAACAGCATCGATGAGCCGGGCCGACTGGTTGACACCATGGCTGCGCACATGGCGCTCAAGCTTGAGCAGAAGCAGGAGATTCTGGAGATTGCCGATCTGTCGTCCCGGGTCGAGCATGTTCTGGCGCTTCTGGATGCCGAGATCGACCTATTGCAGGTGGAGAAGCGTATCCGCGGTCGGGTGAAGAAGCAGATGGAGCGCAGTCAACGTGAGTATTACCTGAATGAGCAGATGAAGGCTATTCAGAAGGAGCTCGGTGATATCGATGAAGGTCATAGTGAGATCGACGACCTAAAACAGCGCATTGAATCCGCTGGACTAACCAAGGAGGCTCTGGCCAAGGCTCATGCTGAACTGAATAAGCTCAAGCAGATGTCGCCAATGTCTGCCGAAGCCACTGTTGTGCGCTCTTATATTGACTGGTTGGTCAATGTGCCTTGGAAAGCCGAGAGCAAGGTCCGGCTCGATCTATCCAAGGCCGAGGCTGTTCTCGATACGGATCATTACGGTTTGGAGGAAGTCAAGGAGCGCATTCTCGAATATCTCGCCGTGCAGAGGCGGGTGAAGAAGCTCAAGGGGCCTGTGCTCTGTCTGGTTGGGCCGCCCGGGGTGGGCAAGACTTCCCTGGCTGAGTCCATAGCGCGGGCTACCAATCGCAAGTTTGTGCGCATGGCACTTGGTGGTGTGCGTGATGAAGCCGAAATCCGCGGTCATCGACGTACCTATATCGGCTCGATGCCTGGGCGGCTGATTCAGAAGATGACCAAGGTCGGGGTTCGCAACCCACTGTTCCTCCTCGACGAGATCGACAAGATGGGCAATGACATGCGGGGCGATCCTGCTTCTGCTCTGCTAGAGGTGCTCGATCCGGAACAGAATCATAATTTCAACGATCACTATTTGGAAGTCGATTACGATCTTTCGAATGTGATGTTTGTCTGCACCGCCAACTCCATGAACATTCCGGCACCACTCTTGGATCGCATGGAGGTAATACGTCTTCCTGGCTATACCGAGGACGAGAAAGTCAATATCGTGGTCAAATACCTGTCGCCCAAGCAAACCCAGGCCAATGGCCTGAAAAAGGGAGAGCTGGAGTTCGACGAGGCGGCAATTCGCGACATGATCCGCTACTACACCCGTGAGGCGGGTGTTCGCAGCCTCGAGCGGCAGATCGCCAAAGTCTGTCGCAAGGCGGTCAAGGAGAATGCTAAGGAAAAGCGTTTCAAGGTCACAGTGACAGCCAGTTCGCTGGAACATTTCCTTGGGGTTCGCAAATATCGCTATGGCTTGGCAGAGCAGCAAGATCAGATTGGCCAAGTCACTGGTCTGGCTTGGACTCAGGTCGGCGGCGAACTGTTAACCATCGAGGCGGCGGTTGTGCCGGGCAAGGGGCACTTGATCAAGACTGGATCGCTTGGTGATGTGATGGCCGAGTCCATCACTGCAGCGTTGACAGTGGTACGCAGCCGGGCGAAGAGCCTAGGCATTCCTCTGGATTTCAATGAGAAAAGGGACATTCATATCCACATGCCAGAGGGGGCAACTCCTAAGGATGGCCCTAGTGCGGGTGTGGGAATGTGTACCGCCTTGGTTTCTGCGCTCACGCAAATTCCTGTGAGAGCCGACGTGGCAATGACTGGTGAAATAACATTGCGTGGTCAAGTATTGGCTATCGGTGGATTAAAGGAGAAACTTCTGGCGGCCCACCGTGGTGGCATCAAGATCGTTATCATTCCTGAAGAAAATGTTCGCGATTTAAAAGATATTCCTGAAAATATTAAACAGGACTTGCAGATTAAACCGGTCAAATGGATTGACGAGGTCCTGCAGATTGCGCTGCAATACGCGCCGGAGCCCTTGCCTGACGCGGCTCCCGAGATGGTCGCAAAGGATGAGAAGCGCGAGACTGATCCCAAGGAGAGAGTCAGTACGCATTAGTCGGGGGCTTTCCTTGACATCTTTTTCGAGCGCTTGATATAAAGCGACTTTTTTCGTGTCGGCTAACCATCCAGCACCCGTTTTGCCTGCACCAAGATCAAGAAATAACCCAAATAGAAATAAGGGGACCTAGAGTGAATAAGTCGGAATTGATTGATGCGATTGCTGCATCTGCTGATATCCCGAAAGCTGTTGCTGGCCGAGCGCTGGACGCAGTGATTGAGTCTGTCACTGGCGCCCTGAAGGCCGGTGATTCTGTGGTGCTGGTTGGTTTTGGTACTTTCGCTGTCAAAGAGCGTGCTGCCCGTACTGGTCGCAATCCGCAGACCGGCAAGCCGATTAACATTGAAGCTGCCAAGATCCCTGGCTTCAAGGCTGGCAAGGCCTTGAAAGACGCGGTCAACTGAGCGTCTTTCGAGCATATGGCTCGTCCAGACGAGGGGCTGTCTGGTCTGGTCACGGGGTGGTGGTTCCAGTCAGTTAGCATGCTGGCCTGTTACGCTGGAAACTATGGGCTCCAGTCCCGTCCGCTCTGTCGGTTACGAGAAGGCGCATCTCTGGATGCGCCTTTCTTCTATTATTCAGACTCTACCAGTGTCAAACGGCCTGTCGTAGCCGTTTCTGGGGGGATGTATGCTGCAAGACATCAGGGATAATTCACAGGGGTGGATTGCTAAAACTATTATTGGCGTCATTATCATGCTGCTGGCCTTGACTGGCTTCGATGCCATTCTAAGGAGTACTAGCAACAGCCAGAATGCAGCCGAGGTCAATGGTGCGGAAATCAGCCTGGCTGAACTGAACCGGACGGTGGAGATGCAGCGTCGCCAACTGCTCCAGCAACTTGGCAGAAATTTTGACGCTTCGCAGTTGAACGAGGGGTTGTTGCGTAATGCAGCACTCAGCGGTCTGATAGAGCGCAAACTGTTGCTTCAGGGGGCCGAAGCGGCGAATTTGGCCTTTTCCCAGAGCGCCTTGGATCAGTTGATCCTGCAGACCCCGGAATTTCAGGTGGATGGCAAGTTCGAAGCCAACAAATTCGATCAGGTCATCGCGCAGATGGGCTACAATCGCTCGCAGTTCCGCCAAATGCTGGAGCAAGAGATGCTGATTGGCCAGTTGCGTGCTGGTCTGGCGGGCAGTGGCTTCGTGACTGGTCGCGAGATTGAAGTCTTTGCTCGTCTAGAGCAGCAGACACGTGATTTTGCCACCATGACATTGCCTGCAGACCCGGCGAGCGTAAAACTCGAGGACAGCGCGGTCCAAGCCCACTACGACGGGCACGCCAGTCGTTACATGACTCCCGAGCAGCTCATAGTGGAATATATCGAGTTGAGGCGGGATACTTTCTTCGATCAGGTAGAGGTCAAGGATGAGGACCTGCAGGCGCTTTATCAGCGAGAAATTGCCAACCTTTCGGAACAACGTCAGGCTGCACACATTCTCATTGAGGTGAATAATAATCTGAATCATGAGCAGGCAAAGGCCAGGCTGGAGGAGCTTAAGGCACGCATCGATAAGGGCGAGAATTTTGCCACTCTGGCCAAGGAATTCTCCCAGGATACTGGTTCGGCTAGTAAGGGCGGTGACCTAGGTTATGCAGGACCTGGTGTTTATGATCCAGCATTCGAGCAGGCACTTTATGCCTTGAAAAAAGGTGAGGTGAGCTCTCCTGTACGCAGCGAATTCGGCTGGCACCTGGTTAAGCTGCTGGATGTGCAGGCGCCTGAGATTCCCAGCTTCGATAGCCTGAAGGAAAAACTGGTACATGACCTGAAGTCCGATCAGGTTGAGCAAGCTTTCGTCGAAGCATCCCGTACGCTGGAAAACGCGGCCTTTGAGGCATCAGATCTTGCCCAGCCGGCCCAAGAGCTCGGTCTTCGGGTGAGAACCAGCTCCCCTTTCGGTCGTGAAGGCGGGGAAGGATTGACCGCGAATCGACAAGTTATTCAAGCAGCATTCAGTTCTGAAGTACTTGAGCAAGGCAGCAATAGCGGCGCCATCGAGCTGGACCCGGATACGGTTGTCGTCCTGCGCGTGAAGGAGCATAGGGAACCCCAACAAATTCCGCTTGAGCAGGTGGCTGACAGCATTCGAAGCCAGTTGCTGAAACAGCGTGCAGCTGAGGATGCCAAGAGCAGGGGGGAGATGTTCCTCGGCGAGCTCCGGCAAGGACATACTCCGGTAGAGCAGGCTGAGCAGAGTGAAGGTTGGCAGGTGGTTGAGGCTGCACCGCGCAGTCAGGACGGAATCGATCCGGCTATTCTACAGACTCTTTTCCGTATGTCTAAACCCTCTACCGCGGATAAACCAACCTTTGCTGGAGTGGCGTTACCCAACGGTAACTATGTGCTGATCCGCCTGACGGGGGTCAGCGAGCCGGAGCATCGCTTGTCCGAGGAAGAAAAGGGCATGTACCGGCGCTTCTTGGCTTCTCGTAGTGGCCAACAGGACTTTGCCGCTTACCGTCGTCAACTCCAGTCTAGCGCCGATATCGAACGTTTCTAGGGAAGGTCTTATATGGACGCCTCCCGGAACTCAAGAGGTAGGCCAGCTGGCGTTCAGGTAGGAGCAGTCTTATATTCGGCCTGTTTGTGCAGGCCGAAAAACCTGCTGGCCCTGATGGAATCCGCCGACGAGGCCCTCATCTGAAAATCGAGCTGAGGGCAGCGCCCATAGCTCATATTCCCTACCAGGTTTACCCCGTCACGGTCTGACCTGTTCCGCCATCACGTGCTTACCGCCTGCGCTCCTTGTGAAGCCTGTTGGTTGCCGTTTCTCAATGCCCTGCAGGGCATGCGGTAAAGCGCTCGACCCGGTGCGGAGAGCCCTTGGCCAGCACGGCCCACAGGGTTCTGGCCAGCAAGCGCTCAAGCCACCCGGATTTCTGGCTCCTGGCAAGGATCGAGCGAAAGCGCTCCATGAACCCCATCTTCAACCGAGGTAATGGCCCGCCGATGCTGTGCTCCCGATTTCTTTCTGGAGCCAGCCACCATGATGCGACCCGACGCCAA
>NZ_BAAGYK010000049.1:0-32987 GCF_054779355.1 Azotobacter armeniacus | reverse complement strand
CGGTGTTAGCCCTTGGAGAGAATGTAAGCGGCATGGGTCAAGTATCCGTGTCCTGTTCTCAGTGAATTGGGAATCCCCTTCCTTTAGGGAGGGGAGCAGTCAATTGTTTTTATTACCGATGAAGATCGGTGGAAAAGTGCAAAAGCTTCCCCTCCGCAGGCGCGGATGCGATGGACGAAAGAGGAGGGCCCGGCTGTGATCAGGGCGTGGGAGTGTCCGGCATGGAGCCGCCCTGGCTATCCGGGGGAGCGCCGGACGTTCCGGTTCGCGGCAGGGAGCGAATGAGGGGTGGAGTGGTCATGGTGTCTTTCCCTTTATTGTTGTGCTTGTCGTAACGGTGTCCAGAGGCGTGGCGCCGGCGGTAGCTACGTCTC
Organism: Azotobacter armeniacus; assembly: GCF_054779355.1. Lineage (NCBI taxonomy): Bacteria > Pseudomonadati > Pseudomonadota > Gammaproteobacteria > Pseudomonadales > Pseudomonadaceae > Azotobacter > Azotobacter armeniacus. Next base: position 32,613 of record NZ_BAAGYK010000049.1, on the reverse strand, counting down.
CGGGCAGGACGCGCGGGCGGGTGGGCTACACCGCCAGGGGGGTGAATAGCTATATCGACTGCGCTGCCGCGAAGGCATAAGTCTTCGCGGCACCGCGCACAGCCAGGTCATCCACAACGATCGGGGTGCGCGTGTTCATCGCTCAGAAGATGTAGTCGGTGGTCAGGAAGCTCGACTCGCGCCGGCGAATGATCTCGCTGATCAGCCGCTTGTTGTCTTCCTGGAACTTGGTCGCTACCAGGGTGCGGATGGAGAACACCCGCAGCGCGTCGTACACCGACAGGGTGCCTTCTGCCGAGTTCTTGCGACCGTTGAACGGGAAGCTGTCCGGGCCGCGCTGGCACTGGGCGTTGATGTTGATCCGGCCCACCTGGTTGGCGAAGGCGTCCACCAGTTGGCCGACCTGGGCCGGATCGTTGCCGAAGATCGACAGCTGCTGGCCGATCCTGTTGATTTTTGCCAACACCTTGATCGGCGCCCTGGCCAAGCTTAACGGCGACCCGACTATCAGCCAGGGCTTGATCGGCCAGATCTTCGCCTTCCTCGGCAACCCGGTGATCGCCGTCGGCCTCGGTGTGGTAGTGGCGATCTACAGCCTGGTGCCGCGCCGCCCGCGCGAGGAAGTCATCGCGGACATGGAAAAAGGCGTGGAAAGCGCCGGCATCATCCTGCTGGTCACCGGCGCCGGCGGCGCGCTGGGTGCGGTGCTGCGCGACAGCGGCGCCGGCCAATACATGGGCGAATGGGTCGCGACTCTACCGCTGCCGGCGGTGCTGATTCCCTTCGTGATCGCCACCCTGGTGCGCCTGATCCAGGGCAGCGGCACAGTTGCGATGATCACCGGGGCTTCGATCTCGGCGCCGATCCTGGCGGTGATTCCCGATGTCAACATGATCTTCGCCGCCCAAGCGGCCGCCATCGGTTCGATGGTTTTCGGCTACTTCAACGACAGCTATTTCTGGGTGGTCAACCGGATGCTCGGGGTGAAGAACGCCAAACACCAGATCATCACCTGGTCGGTACCGACGATGCTCTTCTGGTTCACCTCGCTGCTGACCCTTCTGTTGTTCAACAGCATCCTTGGTTGAGCCTGGGGGGCGGAGGCGCCGGTTTTTCAGGGCGAGGAGCTGCCTTCACTCTCTCCCGTCAATGGGAGAGGGGACTGCTGTCGGAGAGCGGGCCGGCCTCTGCCTCAGCTGGGCAGGATCCGACAGGTCAGGCCCTCGGTGTCGCGGGCGCTCCACAGCACACTGCGCGGCTGGAGCACCTGGGTCAGCGCGGCGAGCACATCCTCCCGGTGCCGCTCCATGGTCACCTCGGGCCATGTGTTCCTCGGCCTTGCCGTGGGAAAAGTTCAGCCGCACCACAGCGACACCGGCCCGTATCGGGCCTTCGATCGCTTCGGGGGTCTCGGTTGGCTGGGCCAAGGGTGGCGACGATCTTTGTTCTTCGCAGCATTGATCTGCATCCTCCAAAGGGATGTTTGTGTTCGCCATGAGAAAACTTCAGGAGGTCAGGACGCAGTTCTCCGGCTGCCGGGTCGCTGCTTCCAGGTAGGTGCGCAGCCGGTCCCGCTCCTCCTTGATCAGGAACAGACCGAGCTTGCTGCGCCGCCAGAGGATGTCCTCGGCATCCTTTGCCCACTCCTGCTGGCATAGGTAGTCCACTTCACGGGCATGCAGCGTGCTGCCGAAGTGTTCGCCGAGATCGGCAGGGCCGTTGACTCCCTCCAGCAGGCGCCAGGTACGGCTGCCGTAGGTGCCGGCCCAGCGCTGGGCGAGCTCCGGGGCGAGCCAGGCATGGCGCTGGCGCAGCTGGGCAGCCAGCTCGCGGCTGTCGCTCATCTGCTCGCCGCCCGGTAGCGGTGCCGCGGCGGTCCAGCGTGGTCCCATCTGCGGGAAGAAGGGGGCCAGTTGCTCCAGGGCCGCCTCGGCCAGCTTGCGATAGGTGGTGAGCTTGCCGCCGAATACCGATAGCAGCGGCGGCTCGCCCGGCGTGCCCGATAGCGCCAGGGTGTAGTCGCGGGTCACCGCCGAAGGGTCGTCGGATTCGTCGTTGCACAGCGGCCGCACGCCGGAATAGCTGTGCAGGATGCAGTCCCGGCTCAGTTGGTGCTTGAAGTGACGATTGACCACCGCGAGCAGGTAGTCGGTTTCCTCCTCGCTGATTCGCACCTGGGCCGGATCGCCCTGGTATTCGCGGTCGGTGGTGCCGATCAGGGTGAAGCGGTCCAGGTAGGGGATGGCGAAAACGATGCGCCGGTCCTCGTTCTGCAGGATGTAGGCATGCTCACCCTCGTACAGCTGCGGCACGATCAGGTGGCTGCCCTGGATCAGGCGGATGCCGTAGGGGGCCTTCTGCTGCAGGCCGCTTTCGATGAAGCGTGCCACCCAGGGGCCGGCCGCGTTCACCAGCGCCCTGGCGCGGATCGAGAAGGCGCTGCCGTCGGCGCGCTCCAGCTGCAGGTGCCAGTGGTCCTGGTGGCGGCTGGCCGCGACGCAGCGGGTGCGGGTCTGCACCTGGGCGCCATGCTCGCGGGCGGCCATCGCGTTGAGCACCACCAGACGGGCGTCGTCGACCCAGCAGTCGGAGTATTCGAAGCCACGACGGATATCCGTCTTGAGTGGGCTGCGGGCGCCGAAGCGCAGGCCGCGCGAGCCCGGCAGCTTTTTCCGTTTGCCCAGGTGATCGTAAAGGAACAATCCTGCGCGGATCATCCAGGCCGGACGCAGGTGCGGACGGTGCGGCAGCACGAAGCGCAGCGGTTTGACGATGTGCGGGGCCTTGGCCAGCAGCACCTCGCGTTCGGCGAGCGCCTCGCGGACCAGACGGAATTCGTAGTGCTCGAGGTAGCGAAGGCCTCCATGGATCAGCTTGCTGCTGGCCGAAGAGGTGTGCCGGGCGAGGTCGTCCTGCTCGCAGAGGAACACCGAAAGGCCTCGGCCGGCAGCATCGGCGGCGATGCCCGCGCCATTGATGCCGCCACCGATCACGGCAACATCGTAGAGTTCGGCAAGGGGGGAATTGGAAGGGCTCATGCGAGTTACCTTTGCTTAAACGAAAACTGATATTCAATTACGAAAATATTATGGCAAGAAAACGAACATTGTCACCCCTGTGTGTGAATGTTGTCGAACTTTATTGTGGCAGTCGGAAGACGGTGCGAAAGGGCGGGACGGGGAGGCCGTGGAGGGCGCTGGCAGGAGAGGGAAAGACAGCGTGCGGCAGCGAAGGGCCGGCAGGGCGACGGCCGCTGGACGCAAGACGCTTCAGGCGTTGGGGGGCGACGAGCCGGCCCGGCGCTGTCGCTAGACCAGGGCTGGTGCGCTCAGACGACTTCCAGCTTGATCTTGTGCTCGGCCAGCAGCTGAACCAGCCGTGGTGCCGGCTGGGCATCGGTGAAGACGCGATCGACCTGGGTGATGGAGCCGAGGCGGACCATGGCGTTGCGCCCGAACTTGCTCGAGTCGGCGGCGAGGAAAACCTGGCGGGCATTGTCGAGAATGGCCCGGGACACCCGCACCTCGCGGAAATCGAAATCCAGCAGGCTGCCGTCCTCGTCGATGCCGCTGATGCCGACCAGGGCGTAATCGACCTTGAACTGCTGGATGAAGTCCACCGTGGCCTGGCCGACGATGCCGCCGTCGCTGCGCACCTTGCCGCCGGCGACCAGCACCTCGAAATCGTCCTTGGCGCTGAGTGTGCCGGCCACGTGCAGGTCGTTGGTGATCACCTTCAGCGCGCGATGGCCGAGCAGGGCGCGGGCGATCGCCTCGGTGGTGGTGCCGATGTTGATGAACAGCGAGGCGTGGTCCGGCACGGCGGCGGCGATGGCCTCGGCGATGCGCTGTTTTTCATCGTGCATCTGGCCGGCACGCATGGCGTAGGCCGTGTTCTCCACGCTGGAGTCGTAGGCGGCGCCACCGTGATAGCGGCGCAGCAGCCCTTGCTCTGCGAGCTGGTTGATGTCGCGGCGGATGGTTTGCGGCGTTACGGTGAAGGAGTGGGCCAGTTCTTCGATGCTGACGTAGCCGCGTTCGCGGACCAGGTCGAGAATGTTCTGTTGGCGGGGCGCTAGGCTCATGCGGCGTTCCTTGGTGGCCCCCGGAGTATACCCCAGCGAGTGCTCGGGCCAACCGCCGCCGCCCGGGCACCCTGCCTGGCGAAACAAAAACGCTCCGCCTGGCGCTCAGTCGTCCTCGGTCCAGCGCCGGGTGCGCGCCACCGCCTTCTTCCAGCCGGCGTTCAGCACCTGGCGCTTCTCGTCGGAGCAGGCCGGCTCGAACACCCGCTCGATCCGCGCCTTGTCGCGCAACTCGTCGAGGCCGCTCCAGAAGCCGGTAGCCAGCCCCGCCAGGTAGGCGGCGCCGAGCGCGGTCACCTCCTTCACCGCCGGGCGCTCGACCGGCGTGCCGAGCAGATCGGCCTGGAACTGCATGAGGAAGTTGTTGCTCACCGCGCCGCCGTCCACGCGCAGCGCCTTGAGCCGCTCGCCGGCATCCTGCTGCATGGCGTCGAGCACGTCGCACGCCTGGTAGGCGATGGATTCGAGCGCGGCGCGGATCAGGTGGTCGGCTTTCACCCCGCGGGTCAGTCCGAAGACTGCGCCGCGTGCGTAGGGGTCCCAGTAGGGCGCGCCCAGGCCGGTGAAGGCTGGCACCAGGTAGACGCCGTTGCTGTCCTTGACCTTGGTGGCGAAGTATTCGGAGTCGAACGAGTCGTCGATCAGCTTGAGCTCATCACGCAGCCACTGCACCGTGGAGCCGGCATTGAAGATTGCTCCTTCCAGCGCATAGGCGACTTCGCCGCGTGGGCCGCAGGCGATGGTGGTGAGCAGCCCGTGACCCGACTGCACGGCCTTGCCGCCGGTATTCATCAGCAGGAAGCAGCCGGTGCCGTAGGTGTTCTTGCCCTGGCCGGGCTCCACGCACATGTGACCGAACAGCGCGGCCTGCTGGTCCCCGGCGATGCCGGCGATGGGGATGCCGCTGCCCTCGTTGCAGCCGGAGATGAAGGCGTGGCCGTAGACCTCGGAGGACGAGCGTACCCGCGGCAGCATCTCGCGCGGAATATCCAGGGCCTCGAGCAGGCGCGCGTCCCAGTCCAGCGCATGGATATCGAAGAGCATGGTGCGGGCGGCGTTGGTGTAGTCGGTGACGTGCACCCGGCCCTGGGTCATCTTCCAGATCAGCCAGGAATCGATGGTGCCGAATAGCAGCTCGCCGCGCCGCGCACGCTCGCGGCTGCCCTCGACGTGGTCGAGGATCCACTTGATCTTGGTCGCGGAGAAATAAGGGTCGATGACCAGACCTGTACGTTCTCTTACATGCTCCTCCAGTCCGTCGCGCTTGAGCTGCTCGCAGATCGCGGCACTGCGCCGGCACTGCCAGACGATGGCGTTGTGGATCGGCCGGCCGCTCTGCTTGTCCCAGATCACCGTGGTCTCGCGCTGGTTGGTGATGCCGATGGCGGCTACCTGCTGGTGATTGATGCCGGCCTGGGCCAGGGCCTCCACCAGGGTGGCGCTCTGCGTGGCCCAGATCTCCATGGGATCGTGCTCGACCCAGCCCGATTGCGGGTAGAGTTGGGTGAACTCGTGTTGCGCCGCGCTGACGACATTGGCGTCGCGGTCGAGCACGATGGCCCGTGAACTGGTGGTGCCTTGGTCCAGGGCGACGATGTACTGCCTGTTGTTGGTCTGGGTCATGACGTTGGCCTTCTGGAGTGTGGGGTAGTCAGGCTCGGGCCTTGCAGGCCGACGGGGTGGCCTCTGCCGGTTCGGCGCGGCCGGGCAGGTGGCGGGCGCCGAGCAGCGATACGGCTGGAGGATACGAGGAAATAGGGTAGTTCGCTTCCGGCGATCAAGGCGATATCGTCCCATCCGGCAAGAAGGGGCATCAGCTTGGGACCAAGATCGTGGGCCGGATTCATCCGGGAGGCCGGTCCTGATCGATCTGCCCCCGGAGGCCAGGCGCTCGAACTCACTGCCCAGAAAAGCGAGGAGGCTCCTGGTGTGGGCAATCCGGCGTGTTTCCCGTATGGGGTCAGAGCCGATGGTCGGTCCGACTTCGCCCCGATACTGCTCGGCGTCCGCTCTATCGCGCCCGGCACGGCAGGCTGGGGCGATGCAGTCGGCGCTGCAGTATTTTTGCTCCTTTGGGGGGGGTGCGCCATTACTTTGCCGGTATCTTCGAGGGTGAGGCTGTCATCCTGCCGTCATCTTGCCTGCGCATGCTGCCAATCCCATTCATGCAGGGAGCCGTTCATGAAACCGACCATGCTTGCCGCCTCTGTGCTGGTGCTCGGTCTGGCCGCTCAGGCCGTTGCCGGGAGTCAGCCGTCCTCTGGCTTTGACGTGTTGCCCGTGGGGATTTCTCCGGGTGCGCTGCCGGGCATGCCGAGCTTCGACCCGGACGGCGAACCCCTGTGGGCGGCCGGCGGGGAGGATGCTGGCGGACCGGCCCTGCAGCGCTTCGCCGATCTCGCCGAGCCCGGGCAGGAGGCCGTGGCGGAACGTCCGGCGTTGTCTGGCGGCATTGACCGCGAGCCATCGAGTACCCTGCTCCAGGCCATATACACCTCTACCTCCGGCGGGCAGGCCTCGCTGATCTGGAGCCAGGGCCACAGGCAGCTCAGCGACGACCGCGCCGATTTCGAGCGCGGCATTGTCGCGGCCAGGCCGACATTCTTCTTTTGAGGTCAGGCGCAGAGCGACGGGGTCAGCCCGGCTGCTCCGGTCGCCAGGCGCAATGGCCCGGGCGTTGCTCGTAAAGGGTTTACAGGCGCGTGCGCGACTTCAGGTAAAGGCAGTCGCCGTTGCTGCGGCGGGCGAGAGTGAAGATTTCCCGCTTGTAATTATTGACGTACTCGACGATGCCGGCCTTCATCAGCCGGCGGGCGATCTGCTTGGCCGGCTCGTCCTGATCGAAGGCGTCCGCCAGGCCCATGCGGATCAGGTCGGCCAGGTGCACTTTCACCGGCAGGCAGCAGCAGGGTGAGGTATCCGAACAGCAGATCATTGGCTTCGGCCATGGTGGCTGGCTTTCCATGCTGAGCCTGACGGAGGCTTGAATCCGCATCTACGGTTCGGACACTACGCGCTAGTGGCTCTTTGCTGTTATTCAATGCAAGCAAGCGTCACAGTCAACCTGAGTACGGGCCACTGGTACGTTGCGACCTTCCGGAACGATTCTCCCATAGCCCCTGCGTCCCTCATCCAGGACAACCTTGCCTGTCCGTGCTTGCCTTCGATCCCTTGCAGGGGGGCTGGGGCGTTGGTCCGGCTGGTACGGCGACCGCCCGATAATCCGGGCGGCTGCTAGCATTTAAGAAACGATTTCCGGCTCTTTTTCGGTCGCGTGGCTTGCACAAGCCGGGTGGCCATCTGCGGCGCAGTCGGCGGCATGCCCGTTGACCAAGGAGGAAGGCGATGGAGCGGTCCAGGCGGTGCCGCAGCTCTGCCAGCGGATTCTGCTGGGCACTGCTCTACACCGTGCTCTGGGCGTTGCTCGCCGAGGGCCGCGGCTGGGAGTTGGGTGCGCCCATGGTGCTGCTGGCGACGGGCTTGGCGGTCTGGCTGGGCCTGCCGCTCCTGCGCGTGCATCTGCCGGCGTTGCCGGGCTTTGTGCTGTTCTTCGTCATGCACATGTTCGCCGGTGGCTGGGATGTTGCCCGCCGTGCCCTGCACCCGCGCCTGCCGCTTTCGCCGGCCTGGCTCGACTATCCGCTGGCCTGCAGATCGCCGCGCGTGCGCCTGCTGCTTTCGGCGCTGATCGGTCTGCTGCCCGGCACCCTGTCCTCGCAGGTCGACGGTGATTGCCTGCGCGTGCACGTGCTCGACCGGCGGCAAGCCTGGCAGGCCACCGTCGCCGAGCTGGAGCGACGCCTTGCGCGGTTGTGCGGCGCAGGGACGGGCGGCTGATGGCGATCTATGCGGGATTGCTGCTGCTGACCATGGCTGTCGGGCTGGTACGGGTGCTGCGCGGGCCGGAGCGGGTCGACCGTCTGCTGGCGATCCAACTGATCGGCACCAGCGGCACCGCCGTGCTGCTGGTGCTGGCCGAGTGGCAGACGCAGCCGGCTCTGGTCGATGTGGCGCTGCTGCTGGCACTGCTGGCGGCCGTGGCCGTCGCCGCCCTGGTGCAGTTGGGGCGGGGGCATGACTGAGGCGCTGCTGAACGGACTGAGCTGGCTGCTGTTGGGCGGCGGCTTGCTGTTTTTCGCCGCCGGCAGTATCGGCCTGCTGCGCTTTCCCGACGTGTTCAGCCGCCTGCATGCATTGACCAAGGCTGACACCCTCGGCCTCGGTCTGGTGGTGGCCGGGTTGATCTGTCGTGCCGACAGTCCATGGCTGATCGCCCGGCTGTTGCTGATCTGGCTGCTGTTGCTGGCTTCCAGCGCCACGGCCTGCCAGTTGCTGGCGCGTCAGGCCCGCGGGGAGCAGAGCGATGACTGAATGGTTGCTCGACGGCATGCTCGGCCTGCTGCTGCTCGGTCTTGCCGCGGGTGCCCTGCATGTGCGCAGCCTTTACGCGGGGGTCCTGCTGTTCATGGCCTTCGGCCTGATCCTGGCGCTGGTTTGGGCGCGCCTGGGGGCGGCCGATCTGGCCCTGGCCGAGGCCGCCATCGGCGCCGGACTGACCGGTGTGCTGCTGTTCGTCGCCCTGGCCCGCCAGCCCCGGCCGGACGGCGCGGCGGATGCGCCGGGACGGCGCCGGCTGGCCGCGGCGGCCGTCCTGCTGCCGCTGCTGATGCTGCTGGGGCAGGGCCTAGTACCGGCCATGGGGGGGGGCGCGCCGCTGCCGGCACTGGCGCAGCGGCATCTGGCGGACAGCGGCGTCAGCCACCCGGTGACCGCCGTGCTGCTGAACTTCCGGGCCTGGGACACCCTGCTGGAGCTGGCCGTGCTGCTGCTCGCCCTGCTCGGCGCCCGGCAGCTCGGGCCGGCGCGCTTCGTGGTCAGCTCGCCCTGGCCGCTGCTGCAGGCCTGGAGTCGGATCCTCGCGCCGCTGCTGGTGATGGTCGGAGGCTACCTGCTGTGGCGCGGCAGTCACGCCCCGGGAGGGGCCTTCCAGGCCGGTGCGCTGCTGGCCGCTGCCCTGGTGCTGCTGCGCCTGGCCGGCCTGCTGCCGGCGCTGCGCTGGTCGTATTGGCCGCTGCGCCTGGCGGTGCTGTTCGGCCTGCTGCTGTTCGTCGCCGTGGCTGCCGGCGGCGCCTGGCTGGGCGCGGGCTGGCTGAGCTATCCGGCGGTCTGGGCCGGGCCCCTGATCCTGCTGATCGAGGCGGCGGCGGCCCTGTCCGTTGCCCTCAGCTTGAGCTTGCTGGTGATCGGCGAGCAGGAGGAGCCGGCGCCATGAGCAGTACGCTGTTTTACCTGGGCATCGGGGCCATGCTCTGGCTGCTCGGCCTGCACGGTCTGCTCTGCCTGCGCCAGGCGCTGCGGCGGATCATCGCTGTCAACCTGATGGGCAGCGGGGTGTTCCTGGTGCTGATCGCCCTGGCCGTGCGCCGTACGCCGGCCGACCCGCTGCTGCAGGCGCTGGTGGTCACCGGGTTGGTGGTGGCGATCAGCGCCACTGCCCTGGCACTGCGCCTGGCCGGTGCCGCGCAGCGGGAGCGCGGCGAATGACCCCGGCGCTGCTCTGCCTGTCGCTGCCGCTGGCGGGCGGTCTGCTGTTGATGCTCCTACGCCCGTCCGGCGGGCGCTGGGTGATCGCCATCAGCCTCGCCAGCCTGCTGGCCGCCGGCGCGGCGCTGCAGCAGGTGCTGGAGCAGGGCAGCCAGCTGCTACACCTCGGCGGCTGGGCTGCGGGGCTGGCGATCCGCTTCCGGCTAACGCCGCTGGCGGCCCTGCTGCTGCTGTTCAGCGCCCTGTTGCAGCTGCTGGTGGCGCTGTATGCCGCGCGTAGTCGGCATGCCATCGGCAGCGAGGACTTCTGGCCGCTGTCCTGCCTGTTGCAGGCGGCGCTGGCGGCGCTTTGGCTGTCGGCCGACCTGTTCAATCTCTATGTGACCCTCGAGCTGCTCGGCCTCGCTGCGGTGGCGCTGATCGCCCTGGCCGGTCCCCGAGCCTATCCGCCGGCGCTGAACTATCTGCTGCTGTCGCTGGCCGGCTCGCTGGCCTACCTGTTGGGGGTGGCGGTGCTCTACGGCCGTTACGGGGTGCTCGACCTGGTGCTGCTCGGCGAGCTGGCCGGCATCGATGCCAGCACTCGCCTGGCCTTGCTGCTGATGAGCCTGGGGCTGATGCTCAAGGCGGCTCTCTGGCCGTTGCACCTCTGGCTGCCACCCGCCCACGCCGGCGCGCCGAGCGCGGTGAGCGCGCTGCTCTCGGGGCTGGTGGTGAAGGGCCCGCTGTACATCCTCTGGCTGCTGTGGAAGGACATTGCGCCGGCCGAGCTGGGCCAGCAGGCCGGCCCGCTGCTGGCAGCGGCCGGCCTGCTGGCCCTGCTCGCCGGCGGCTGGTCGGCGTTGCGCTCGCCGTGGCTGAAGACCCTGGTGGCCTATTCCACGGTCGCCCAGCTGGGCTATGCGCTGCTCGGCCTGGGCTTGCTGCTGCACTGGCGGGAGCCGCGCCTGGAGGCGGCGCTGTGGCTGTTCGTGTTCGCCCACGGGCTGGCCAAGGTGGCGATGTTCCTGGCTGCCGGCGAGTTGCAGCGCGGCTCCGGCAGCCGGCGGGTGCAGGCCCTTGTCGGCGCCAGCCAGAGCCTGCCGCTGGCGATGCTCGCCTTCGGCATGGCCGGAAGCAGTCTGGTCGGCCTGCCGCCGAGCGGCGGCTTCCTGGCCAAGTGGCTGTTGCTGCAACCGCTGCTCGAGCAGCCGCAGCGCTGGCCCTGGGCGCTGGGTGTGCTGCTCGGCACGCTGATGTCCGGCGCCTATGTGTTCCGTGTGGTGGCGCTGGGCTTCGGCCGGGCCGGGTCGCCGTCGCCGGCCCGGCGCCAGGACCGCCTGGCGCACTGGCTGGCGCTGTTGCCGGCGCTGCTGGCCTGGGGGCTGGCGCCGTTCGTCGAGCCGCTGCTGCTCTGGCTCGACGAGGTGGCGCGATGAAAGGTGGCAGCCTGTTGCCTCTGGCGGTGGTGTTCAGTTCGCTGCTGCCGGGCCTGCTGATCTTCGCCCTGCGCGAGGAGCAGCATCGCCTGCGCATCGTCCTCAACCTCGGCGGGGCGCTGGTCAAGCTGGTGCTGGTCGGCGCCATGCTGGTGGGCGTGGCGCTTGGCCTGGAGTTCCGCTTCAGCCTGCCGTTCCTGCCCGGCGCGCCGCTGCTGTTGCATGCCGATGCGCTGTCCCTGCTGTTCGTCGCGTTGTCCTCGGTACTCTGGCTGGCGACCACCGTCTACGCCATCGGCTATCTGGAAAACTCGCCGCTGCGCTCGCGCTTCTTCGGTTTCTTCAGCCTCTGCGTCAGCGCCACCGTCGGCCTGGCGCTGGCCGGCAACCTGGTCAGTTTCCTGGTGTTCTACGAGCTGCTGACCCTGGCCACCTTCCCCCTGGTGGTGCACCGCGGCACCACCGTATCGCTGCACGCCGGGCGCGTCTATCTGGCCTACACCCTGGGTGGCGGCACGCTGCTGCTGGCCGGGGTGGCACTGCTCCACGGCTTGACCGGCAGCCCCGCGTTCCAGGCCGGCGGCTATCTGGCGGGGCAGCTCGAGGAGCACGCTTTCGCCTTGCGGGTGGCTTTCGTCCTGCTGGTCGGCGGCCTCGGGGTCAAGGCCGCGCTGATTCCGCTGCACGGTTGGCTGCCCCAGGCGATGGTGGCGCCGGCGCCGGTCAGCGCCCTGTTGCATGCGGTGGCGGTGGTCAAGGCCGGGGCCTTCGGCATCATGCGGATAGTCTACGACGTCTATGGTGCCGAGCCCCTGCAGCGCCTGGACCTGATGCAGCCTTTGCTCTGGCTGGCCGCGGCGACCATCTTCTATGGTTCGCTGCGCGCCCTGCAGCAGCAGGAGCTGAAGAAGCGCCTGGCTTACTCGACGATCAGCCAAGTCTCCTATATCACCCTCGGCGTGGCGCTGCTCGGCCCGCTGGCGGCGATCGGCGGGCTGGTGCATCTGGTCCACCAGGGGCTGATGAAGGTGACCCTGTTCTACTGCGCCGGCAACTTCACCGAGACCCTCGGCGTGCATCGCATCCGCGAGATGGACGGCATCGGCCGGCGCATGCCGCTGACCATGGCGGCCTTCAGCGTCGGCGCGCTGGGCATGATCGGGGTGCCGCCGATCGCCGGCTTCGTCAGCAAGTGGTACTTGGGCCTCGGTGCCCTGCAGGTGGGCCAGGACTGGGTGCTGCTGGTGCTGCTCGGCTCGGCGCTGCTCAACGCCGCTTACTTCCTGCCGCTGCTCTGGCGCGGCTGGTTCGCCGCCCCGGCCGACTGGCAGCATGGACGCTGGGCCGGCGAGCGCTGGGAGACGCACTGGATGCTGTTGCTGCCGCCGCTGCTCACCGCGCTGCTGTCGCTGCTGGTCGGCCTGTTCGCCGGCAGCGTCATCAGTCCGCTGGGTTGGAGCCGGCTGATCGTCGAGCGGGAGTTCGCGCTGTGACGGGCGCCTGGCTCTGGCTGCTGGTGCCGCTGGCGCCGCTGCTCGCCGGCGTGGGGCTGCTGGTCTGGCGGGAGCGGGCGATTCCCTGGCTTTCGCTGGCCTGCATTCCGGCGCTGGCCATGGTGTTCTTCCAGCCGCCGCCGGTGGATCTGCCCTGGCTGTGGGCCGGCGAGCGCTGGGGGCACGATGACGAGCTGAGTCGCGCCTGGCTGGGCTTCAGCGCACTGCTCTGGAGCTGCGCCGGGGTGTTCGGCGCCAGCAGCCTGGCCGGCGATTCGCGCCGTCTGCGTTTCTGGAGCTTCTGGCTGCTGGCCCTGGCCGGCAATCTATTGCTGATCATCGCCAGCGATGCGCTGAGTTTCTACCTGGGCTTCAGTGTCATGAGCCTGGCCGCCTATGGCCTGGTGGTACACCTGGGCGGCCCCGGGCCGCGCCGCGCTGGACGTCTCTATCTGCAGCTGGCGGTGCTCGGCGAGATCTTCCTGCTCGCCGGTTTCTTGCTGCGCAGCCATGCCGCCGGCGGCGATTTCTCCTTCGTCGCCTGGAGGGCCTTGCCGCTGGACGGCCTGACCCTGGTCCTGCTGCTCCTTGGCCTCGGGTTGAAGGCCGGTTTCTGGCCGCTGCACCTGTGGTTGCCACTGGCCCATCCGGCCGCGCCGGCGCCGGCCAGCGCGGTGCTCTCCGGGGCGATGCTCAAGGCCGGCATCCTCGGCCTCTGGCGTTGCCTGCCGGAGGACGACCCGCTGCTCGTCGGCTGGTCCGGGACGCTGTTGGCGACCGGCATGTTCGGCGCGCTCTATGCCGTGCTGCACGGGCTGTGCAGCAGCAAGGCCAAGGAGGCCCTGGCCTGGTCCTCGGTGAGTCAGATGGGCTGGTTCCTGATGGTTCACGCTCTGGCCTGGCGCCATCCCGCCCAGGCGTCGGCGCTCGCCACGCTGCTGGTGCTCTACGGGGTGCACCACGGGCTAGCCAAGGGCGCGCTGTTCCTCGCTGCCGGCCTGTGCCACGGCGGGCGTCTGCGCTGGCCGTGCTGGCTGCTGCTGAGCGTGCCGGCGCTGGCGTTGATGGGTCTGCCGCTGAGCAGCGGCGGGGCGGTCAAGACGGCCCTGAAGGACGCCTGGAACGAGAGCGCCTACAGCGTCTGGCAGCCCTGGCTGAGCCTGGGCAGCGCCGGGACTGCGTTATTGCTGCTGCGCGCGCTCTGGCTGCTGCGCCGGGACGCGGAGCATGCCCCGCCGCGGTCGCCGCCGCTGGCCCAGTGGCTGCCCTGGGCGCTGCTCAGCAGTCTGCCGCTGCTGCTGCCCTGGCTGTGGCCCGGGCTGCGCCTGCCGTTGCTGGTCAGTCTGAGTCTGGATGGCGTGTGGAAGCTGCTCTGGCCACTGTTGCTGGCGGCGACCCTGGCGACTCTGGCGGTGTGCTGCGGCTGGTCGGTGCCGGAGCCCCTGAGTCGTCGCTCGAACCTGGCGCTGGGGCTGTCTCTGCGGGTCACCCGGCTGCTGCGCCGACCGCCCCTGCCTGCCCCCGAGCTGCACCCGGACAAGGTGAACTGGCGCCGTCGCGAGCGGCACTGGAACCGCCTCTGGCGAGGCGCAGCACTGCCCTTCAGCGCCTGGCTGCTGGCGGTGCTGTTGTGGCTCGGTTGGCTCTGGTGAGAGCAGGACCACAGGCTCGCTGCCGAGCCTTCAGGCCGGTACCTTCGGCTGCCAGGCGCAGTATCCCGGGCGCGGCCCGATCTGTGGGTGATTGCGGCAGGTATCCGGGCGCTGCTCGTAAAGGGTGCACAGACGCGTGCGCGGCTCCAGGTAGAGGCAGTCGCCATTGCTGTGGCGGGAGAGGGTGAAGATTTCCCGCTTGTGGTTGAAGTGCTCGACAATGCCGGCCTTCATCAGTCGGCGGGCGATCTGCTTGGCCGGCTCGTCCTGCTCGAAGGCGTCCGCCAGGCCCATGCGGATCAGGTCGCCAAGGCGCACCTCTACCGGCAGGCTGCAGCAGGTCGCCTGGCAGTCGCGACACAGGCTCGGGCGGTAGCGGACCCAGGTTTCCAGGCGGTCGGGGTCGGCGGGGGCGAGGATCGGCGGCTTCTTCATCGGTCCGGAGCATCGGCAGGGGGCGCGCGATGATAGCGGCAAATCCGCTTGTCGGTGCATCCGTCTGGCGGTTTCGCCCGCTTTGTGCATGCTTGATCAGGAGAGTGCACGGCTGTTGCGCCGTCGAGGGACGAATCCCTGTCCCGCCACTGCCATCCAGCGAGATTGCCGTTATGCCCGAGCTGTCGTCTGTTCCCGAAGAAGTCGCTGCATTCCGCGCGCGGATCGTCGACAAGTTGAAATATGCGGTGGGCAAGGACCCCGAGCACGCTGCCGATTTCGACTGGTTCGAGGCCGTCGCCCTGGCCGCCCGTGATCATCTGGTGGAGATCTGGATGGACCACACCAGCCGCGCCTATCGCCAGGACCGCAAGCGCGTCTACTACCTGTCGCTGGAGTTCCTCGTCGGACGCATCCTCCTTGCCAGCCTGAGCAACCTCGGCCTGCTCGAGGTCGCGCGTAGCGCGCTGGCCGAGCTGGGCGTCGATCTGGAGCGTATCCGCGAGCTCGAGCCGGATGCGGCGTTGGGCAACGGCGGCCTCGGCCGGCTGGCGGCCTGCTTCATGGAGAGCATGGCGACTCTCGGCATTCCCGCCTACGGCTACGGTATCCGCTACGACTACGGGCTGTTTCGCCAGACCATCGTCGACGGCTGGCAGCAGGAGCAGACCGAGACCTGGCTGGAGTTCGGCAACCCCTGGGAGTTCGAACGGCCCGAGGTCAGTTACCGGATCAGCTTCGGCGGCAGCGTGGCCTGCGTGGGCGGCGTGGGCGGTCGACAGTGCCACGTCTGGCAGCCGGCCGAGGAAATGCGCGCCATCGCCTACGACACGCCGATCGTCGGCTGGCGTCGGCACAGCGTGAACACCCTGCGCCTGTGGCGCGGGCGGGCCGAGACCGACCTGCACCTGGAGCGCTTCAACGCCGGCGACCACCTCGGTGCGGTGGCCGAGTCGGTGCGCGCCGAGAGCATCTCGCGGGTGCTCTACCCGGCGGACGACACTGCCGCCGGCCAGGAGCTGCGCCTGCGCCAGGAGTACTTCTTCGTTTCCGCCTCGCTGCAGGATCTGCTACGCCGGCATATCAAGCAGCGCGGCAGCCTGTTCGACCTGCCCGAGTACACCGCCATCCAGCTCAACGACACCCACCCGGCGATAGCCGTGGCCGAGCTGATGCGGCTGCTGATCGACGTCCACGACCTGGCCTGGGACAAGGCCTGGGAGCTGACCGTGGCGACCCTCTCCTACACCAACCACACGCTGCTCCCCGAGGCCCTGGAGACCTGGCCGGTGGCACTGATGGAGCGCCTCCTGCCACGTCACATGCAGATCATCTACCTGATCAACGCTCAGCATATCGACCACCTGCGCGTTCAGGGTATGCACGACTTCGACCTGCTGCGGGCAGTCTCGCTGATCGAGGAGGAGCACGGTCGGAGGGTGCGCATGGGCAACCTGGCGTTCCTCGGCTCGCACAGCGTCAACGGCGTCTCGGCGCTGCACACCGAGCTGATGCGCAAAACCGTGTTCGCCCAGCTGCACCGCCTCTATCCCGAGCGGATCAGCAACAAGACCAACGGCATCACCTTCCGTCGTTGGCTCTACCAGAGCAACCCGCGGCTCACCGCGCTCTTGGTCGGCGCGCTCGGTGAGGGTCTGCTGGACGATCCAGAGAATCTGCTCGGCGGGCTCGAGGCGCAGGCCGGGCAGAGCGCCTTCCACCAGCACTTCCGCGCCCAGCGCCGGCACAACAAGGAAGTCCTCGCTGCGCTGGTGCAGGAACGCCTGGGCATCGTCCTCGATCCCGAGGCGCTGTTCGACGTGCACGTCAAGCGCATCCACGAGTACAAGCGCCAGTTGCTCAACCTGTTGCACTGCGTGGCGCTCTACCAGGCGATCCGCGACGAGCCGGGGGTGGACTGGGGGCCGCGGGTGAAGATCTTCGCCGGCAAGGCGGCGGCCAACTACCACCAGGCCAAGCTGATCATCAAGCTGGCCAACGACATCGCCCGCACGGTGAACGGCGACCCCACGGTGCGCGGCTGCCTCAAGGTGGCTTTCCTGCCCAACTACAACGTCAGCCTGGCGGAGGTCATCATTCCGGCAGCGGACCTCTCCGAACAGATCTCCACCGCCGGCATGGAAGCCTCCGGGACCAGCAACATGAAGTTCGCCCTCAACGGCGCGCTGACCATCGGCACCATGGACGGTGCCAACGTGGAGATGTGCGAGCGCATCGGCGCCGAGCACATGTTCATCTTCGGCCTCGGTGCGCAGCAGGTGGAGGCGCGCCGGCGCTCCGGCGAGCTGGGCGGCGCGGCCGCCGTGGCCGCCTCGCCGCGACTGTCCGAGGTGCTCACGGCGATCCGCAGCGGGGTCTTCTCGCCGGACGATCCGGGGCGCTACGCCGGGCTGGTCGACGGGCTGCTGCACCATGACAATTTTATGGTCTGTGCCGACTTCGAGGCCTACTGGCAGGCCCAGCGCGAGGTCGAGGCGCGCTGGCGCGTGCCGAGCCAGTGGTGGCACTCGGCGGTGATGAACACCGCGCGGATGGGCTGGTTCTCCTCCGACCGCACCATCCGCGAATACGCCCGCGAGATCTGGCGGCTGCCGGCGTGAGTCAGTCTGTCGCTTCGCCCGCGGGCGAAGCGCTGAACCTGCGCCGGCCGTCCCGGTCTGAAAGAGGCATCGTCCACCCAGTCGCGCTAAGATGCGCGGATTGTCCATCCCCCGGAGCCATTTCCATGTCCCGCGTAACCCTGAGCCGCTATCTGATCGAGCAGACCCGCAGTAACAATACCCCGGCCGACTTGCGCTTCCTCATCGAGGTTGTGGCGCGTGCCTGCAAGGAAATCAGCCATGCGGTGTCCAAAGGCGCGCTGGGCGGGGTGCTCGGCAGCATGGGCACCGAGAATGTGCAGGGCGAGGTACAGAAGAAGCTCGACGTGATGTCCAATGAAATCCTCCTGGAGGCCAACGAGTGGGGCGGCCATCTGGCCGGCATGGCCTCCGAGGAGATGGACAATGCCTACCAGATCCCCGGCAAGTACCCGAAGGGCGCCTACCTGCTGGTGTTCGACCCGCTGGACGGCTCGAGCAACATCGATGTCAACGTCTCGGTTGGCACCATCTTCTCGGTGCTGCGTTGCCCGGACCAGTACCTGAGCCAGAACGACAGCCTCAACGAGCAGGCCTTCCTCCAGCCGGGCACTTGCCAGGTGGCCGCCGGCTATGCCATCTACGGTCCGCAGACCATGCTCATGCTGACCCTCGGCGATGGCGTCAAGGGCTTCACCCTCGACCGCGAGCTGGGCAGCTTCGTGCTCAGCCACGACAATCTGCGCGTGCCGGAAACCACCGTCGAGTTCGCCATCAACATGTCCAATCAGCGCCATTGGGAGCCGCCGGTTCAGCGCTACGTGGAGGGGCTGCTGGCCGGCAAGAGCGGCCCGCTGGACAAGAACTACAACATGCGCTGGATCGCCTCCATGGTGGCCGACGTGCACCGTATCCTCACCCGCGGCGGTATCTTCATGTATCCGCGCGACGCCCGCGAGCCGGAGAAGCCCGGCAAGCTGCGTCTGATGTACGAGGCCAACCCGATGTCCTTCATCATCGAGCAGGCCGGCGGCTCCGCCACCAACGGCACCCAGCGCATTCTCGACATCCAGCCCGAATCCCTGCACCAGCGGGTGGCGGTGTTCCTAGGCTCGAAGGAGGAGGTCGCACGCATCACCGACTATCATCAAAAGGACTGATCCCCGCTCCGGGCTGCCGTCGCCGGGCGGAGGCGGCAGCGCTCCGATTGTGGCCAGGTCGGCATTTTCCGCCGACTCCGCTTCTCTCTTGTGGACCTCCGGCGCCAGTCGGGGGTGCTGTTGTGTCAAGCTTGCCGCTTCTCCCTTGCCAGGATTTCCATCGATGTTGCGTCGTTTCGCCCTGCTGTCCCTCTGTCTCCTGCTGGCCGCCTGCAACGACAAGCTCAACCAGGAGAACTATTCCCGGCTCAAGCCCGGCATGACCCGGACCGACGTCGAGCAGTTGCTCGGCAAGCCCACCGACTGCTCCGGGGCCTTCGGCTTCTCCAGTTGCACCTGGGGCGACCAGCAGACCTTCATCAGCGTGCAGTACGGCGGCGACAAGGTGCTGCTGTTCTCCGGGCAGGGCCTGCGGTGAAACGGGCCGGGCCGTGGCGTTCGCTCGGCCTGGCCGGACTCGGCCTGCTGTTCGGTGGCTGCGCCTACTGGGGCAGGGAACCGCCGCGCACGGTCGGCCCGCTGGATCTCGAACGCTACCAGGGCACCTGGTACGAGCTGGCGCGTCTGCCGGTGCCCTTCCAGAGTCGATGCCGCCAGGCCGAGGCCCATTACCGCCTGCTGGCCTCCGGCGATTTGGCCGTGCTCAACCGCTGCCGCACGGCCGCTGGCGAATGGCTGGAAGCCCGCGGCACGGCCAGGCCGCTGGAAAGAGGCCGCACCGACCGGCTCTGGGTGCGCTTTTACAATGTTTTCGGTTACCGTTTCCCGGTCCTGGCCGAGGGCGATTACTGGGTGCTGCATGTCGATCCGGAGTACCGCCTGGCCCTGGTCGGCAGCCCCGACCGCGAGTTCCTGTGGATACTCTCCCGCGACATGACTATCGCCCCGCAGGATCGCGAGCGTCTGCTGAAACTGGCCCGCGAGCAGGGCTACGATCTCGAGTTGCTGATCTGGCGACCCGAAGACTGAGAGCTTCCGGCCACAACCGCGTACCGCCGCAAGGAACATTCATGCCGTCCCGCCACAATCTCTTCCAGCCGCTGCCCGACGCCTCGGCGGGCGAGTGCTTCGACGACCTGCTCAGCCTGCCCGGCTGCCGGCTGGAGCGCATCGTCTCCCAGGGGCAGGCCAGCCCGCCGGGCTTCTGGTACGACCAGGACTGGGACGAGTGGGTGCTGCTGCTGGCCGGCAGCGCGGTGCTGCGTCTGGCCAGCGAGCCGCAGCCGATCGCCCTGGGCGTGGGCGATCATCTGCTGATTCCGGCTGGCGAGCGCCATCGCGTCGAGGCCACCGATCCGGCCGGCCCGACGGTCTGGCTGGCGGTGCATGTCCCGGGCGCTACGTCAGCCGGTTGATCTCCGGGAAGCGTGCGGCGAACGCCTCGGGAATCGGCACCACCTTGCCGGCGCGGTAGTCGAAGAACACGAAGCCGTACTTGGCCAGGGCCACGAGGGTGCCGTCGGCCGGACGGCTGACGCGGAACACGATGTCGCCGCCGTACCTGTTGAAGTCCGCCAGGCCCACCTCGAACAGCAGCCGGTTGCGGGCCTGGGCCTCGGCCTTGTAGAGGGTGGCGAGGTCGGTGACGATGATTCCGGGGCCAGTGGTTTCGGCGCCGCTGTCGTCGATGCCGTGGGTGAACAGGAAGCGCGAGCGCGCCTCGGACAGCATCGAGACCAGCGCGTCGTTGCCCAGGTGCCGGGCGCCGTTGATGTCGCTGCTGCGCACGCTCATCTCGGTGCGGTAGAGGAAGGCATGCTCGGGGAATTCCAGGTGCAGTCGGGTCATGGAGTGCTCTCGGGTCTGGGGATGGGTGTTCGAGTCTGCCGGGGGCGGCCCCGGCTGCTGCAGAAGCGCGCCAGGGCGATGATCTCGCGGCTGCGCGGCAGCGGAATGTCCAGCCTGGCGGCCAGCTCGAGCACGGCATCGCCGATCGCCGCCAGCTCCAGCGGGCGTCCTCGCGCATGGTCTTGCAGCATCGAGGTGCGCGCTGCGCCCATGGCGGCGCCGCGCTCGAGAAAGCCCGGCGGGTCGAGTTCGAGCCGCGCGCCATAGGCGGCGGCGACGAGCAGACCCTCGTGCAGCAGGCTGCAGACCAGCTCGTGCAATTCGGGGCTGGCATAGACCTCCTCCAGGGTGGCGCCGCTGATCACCGACAGTGGGTTGGAGGTAAGGTTGGCGATGATCTTGGTCCACAGCGCGTCGCGGATGCGCTCGGTCGCGCGGGCCTCGATGCCGGCCGCCTCGAGCAGCGCGCGCAGGCGCTCCAGGCGTTCGCTCGGGCGGTTGTCCGGCTCGCCGAAGACCATCTGCAGCGGATTGGTGGACACGGCCATGCCGGGTGCCGGGGACTCGGCGGTGATGAACGCCACGCAGCCGATGAGGCGTGGCGGGGCCAGGCGCGCGGCGAGCCGTCCGCCGGGATCGACTGCCTCGACGTGTTGTCCGGCGAAACGCCCGCCCTCGCCCAGGAAGTACCACCAGGGCACACCGTTGACCACTGGCACCACCAGGGTATCACTGTCGAGCATGGGCTCGATGTCCGGCAGCAGCGCCGGCAGATCCTGGGCCTTGGTGCAGAGAAACAGCAGATCCTGCGCGCCGAACGCTGCGCCCCGGTCGCAGGCATTCACCGCTGCGCAGTGGTTGCCCTGCCGATCGGTCAGGCGCACGCCGTCGCGGCGCAACGCCGCCAGGGCTGCACCGCGGGCCAGCAGGTTGACGGCCCGGCCGCTGCACGCCAGACGCGCGGCCAGCGTGCAGCCGATGGCGCCGGCGCCGGCAATGCCGATGCGTGGGAAAGAAGCTTCCATGTTCCACTCCTGTGGCGACAGCGCTGTATTGGGCACCGCGATGAGTCCGCTTTGCATCAAGCGTAGCCGGCTCCGGATTCGTGGGAGAGGTCCCGGTGCTTCAGGCCGCCGAGCCCCTGCGCCGACCGATCCGCCTGGGCAGTCGGCGCAGCCCCAGGGCGGCGAGCGCCCCTGGCGTGGCCAGTGCGGAGTCCTTCTGGGCGTCCCAGTCGTCGCCCAGGGTGCCGAGGAAGGTCGTGCCCACTTCCGGGCTGACGACCAGCGTCGTGAGCATTTCCAACTGCTCGTGGAAGGCGCTCATGGCCATCACCAGGCCGAGGACGAGACTGTCCAGCCAAGCCCCGCGCAGGCCAGCGCGGCGCTCCAGTAGCTCGCGCAGCGGGCACGCCAGCAGCAGGCCGAGCATCAAGGTCAGCTGGTGCGATGCTCCGCTCATGGGCTGGTCCCGGCGAGCGGAGGGTGCCGGCGCCGCACCAGCCACTTGCGTGCCTCTTCCAGCATCAGCAGGCTGGCGAAGAAGGCCAACCCCGCCGCCGGCCACAGCATCAGGGCTAGGCAGTGCACGAGCGGGCGGGCGAACTGTGGTCTGAGGGATTCGACCGAGCTGAGGCCACCGTTGCTGCTGTGCCGGCTGGACAGGGCGTCGTGCACGTCGAGATAGGCAATACTCACCGCTGTTTTCCCCGCGCGGCCGTCAAGGCGCCGGGGGCGTAGGGCAGGGCGCATGGCGCGGCTGCTCCGTGGCGCACTGGGCATTGGCGTTGCACGGCAGCAGCCGGCGCTACGCTTGGAGTCAACATTAGGCAGGGGCGTGGCGCTTTGCAAAAAAGCGTAGCGGCGGGCGGGAAATTTCGCCTGATTTGGCGCATGCCCGCGGCACTTTTCGACGTTATGATGCCCGCTACCCCGGGACGGATGGTCCTGTTCAGCTTTGGAGCGGAGCATGCAAACCTTGTATCCAGAGATCAAACCCTACGCCCGCCACCAGCTGGCGGTGGATCATCCCCATGAGTTGTATGTCGACGAGAGCGGTTCGCCGGACGGCCTGCCGGTGGTGTTCATCCATGGCGGGCCGGGGGCGGGGTGCGATGCCATGAGCCGGCGTTTCTTCGATCCGAATCTGTACCGCATCGTCACCTTCGACCAGCGCGGCTGCGGGCGTTCGACGCCCCACGCCAGTCTGGAGAACAACACCACCTGGGATCTGGTGGCGGACATGGAACACATTCGCAAGCATCTGGGCATCGACAAGTGGGTGCTGTTCGGCGGCTCCTGGGGTTCGACCCTGGCGCTGGCCTACGCCCAGACCCATCCCGATCGGGTCCTCGGACTGATCCTGCGCGGCATCTTCCTGTGCCGGCCGCAGGATTTCCACTGGTTCTACCAGGAGGGCGCCAGCCACCTGTTCCCGGACTTCTGGCAGGATTACCTGGCGCCGATCCCTGCCGAGGAGCGCGGCGATCTGATGCATGCCTACTACAAGCGCCTCACCGGCAGCGACGAGATCGCCCAGATGCAGGCAGCCAAGGCCTGGTCCGGCTGGGAGGGGCACACCGCCACGCTGCGCCCCAATCCCGACGTGATCGAGCGTTTCCACGAGCATGCGTTGTCGATCTCCCGTATCGAGTGCCACTACTTTGTCAACGACGCCTTCCTTGCCCCCGACCAACTGCTCCGCGACATGCCGAGGATCGCCCACCTGCCCGGGGTGATCGTGCATGGCCGCTACGATGTGGTTTGTCCGTTGGATAATGCTTGGGAGTTGCACCGCGCCTGGCTGAACAGCGAGCTGCAGATCATTCGTGATGCCGGGCACGCGGCCAGCGAGCCGGGTATCGCCGATGCCCTGGTGCGCGCCACCAACGAACTCGCCCAGCGCCTGCTCGGCGTGCCGCCCGAGGAGGCCTGATGAAGGCGCTGATCCAGCGGGTCGCCGCGGCCCGGGTGACGGTTGCCGGCGAGGAGGTCGGCGCCATCGGCCAGGGCCTGCTGGCGCTGGTCGGTATCGAGCCGCAGGACAGCCAGGAAAGCGTCGGGCGGATGCTCTACCGGCTGCTCAACTACCGGGTGTTCGCTGACGCCGAGGGGCGCATGAACCTGTCCCTTGCCCAGGTCGGCGGTGGCCTGCTGCTGGTCTCGCAGTTCACCCTCGCCGCCGATACCAAGAGCGGCCTGCGCCCGAGCTTCTCCAGCGCCGCCCCGCCGGCCCAGGGCCAGGCACTTTTCGAGGCGCTGCTGGCGCTGGCCCGGGAGCAGCACCCGCAAGTCGCCGGCGGGCGCTTCGGCGCTCAGATGCAGGTCGAGCTGGTCAACGACGGGCCGGTGACCTTCCTGCTCGAGACCTGAGTTCGTTCGCCGGCTCCAGGCCGTTGTCTTCCAGCCATTCCAGGGCGTATTCTCGCAGCCGCCGCTGCCGGTAGGCGTGCCAAGCCTCGCGCATCCGGGGAAAGTGTTCCAGTCCGTAGTCGAAGGTGCGCAGCGGCCGGCGCCCGCTCAGGGCGCGGCTGAGCAGGGGGTGCGCATGGGGATCGGGCTGGGTGTAGAGAAAGTCCTCGCGCATCGCCAGGCTCTGCGCGCCGGCCAGGGGGGCGATGGGCAGGTAGCGCTGCGGCTGCACGTCATACTTCTCGACACTACCTGGGATCGGCGCCTGCGGGCCGACCGCGAGAATCTCGCCGGTGTCCAGGTCCAGGTAGTGATCGACGGCTTCGTCGCCCTCCAAGGCATTTTCCAATCGTTGCAGGTCAATGGTCAGGGGAAGCATGGCGATCTCCAGCAGAGGGGGACGATGCCTCAGCTTAACGGTTGCCGGGAAGGGCGCGGCAAGGCCCGACGGGTGGCCGGCCGTGCCGGATTCTATTTCGTCATGGCGATGGTCTTCCGCTTCGGCTACCTCGAGTACGCGCTGGCGCTGGTGTTCATCGGCGGGAAGATCTTCCTGGCCGGGATCATCGGCAAGTCTCCGGCCTGGATTTCCCTAGCGGTGACCCTCGGGCGGCTGTTGGGCGGAGTGCTGGTTTCCCTGGCGAAGACTTCCCGCTAGCTCCGAATCGGAACGGTATCTCTCTGCGGGGATCTAATGTTCCGTGTATCGGAATTTTCACCTGCTGGTCAGAGTCAAGCTGGCGTGTCAAGGCGGAACTCAGTTATTAGTACTTCGGTCCCACTTGCTGGTCTCTTGGCGCCGCCCTTACAAGCAGCGCCTTTATTTTTATATTAGACAACAGGAGGATTCGTGTCTTCTCAGTCTGTTCTAACTGCACCACGCAACTACCTGCATAGCTTGTTGCTGGCAGGGACTCTCATCCTGGCGCTGGGGCCCGCCCCGGTCTGGGCCTTCGGCCTCGACGATGTGGCTGAAGAAGCGCAGAGCCTGGCCGGTGAAAAATTCACCGCTCCCGTCAGTAACCTGCCTCCCGAGTTCGGCAACATGAAGTTCGCCGACTACCAGCAGATCCGCTTCCGCGAGGACAAGGCCCACTGGTCGGACAGGAAGACGCCGTTCAAGCTGAGCTTCTACCACCAGGGCATGCACTTCAACACGCCGGTGAAGATCAACGAAATCGCCGGCAACCGGGTCGCGGAAATCCCCTATGACCCCGCGCGTTTCGATTTCGGCGCCCTGAAGTTCGACCAGAACGCGACCAAGGATCTGGGCTACGCCGGGTTCCGCGTGCTCTATCCGATCAACGGTGCGGACAAGCACGATGAGATCACCACCTTCCTCGGCGCCAGCTACTTCCGCGTGATCGGCAAGGGCCAGGCCTACGGCCTGTCCGCCCGTGGCCTGGCGATCGACACGGCGCAGCCGTCGGGCGAGGAGTTCCCGTACTTTCGCGAATTCTGGATCGAGCAGCCAAAACCGCAGGACAAGCACCTGGTGATCTTCGCCCTGCTCGACTCGCCGCGTGCCACCGGCGCTTACCGCTTCGTGCTGCGCCCGGGCAGCGACGCCGTGGTTGACGTCAAGGCCCGCATGTTCCTGCGCGACAAGGTCAGCAAGCTGGGCCTGGCGCCGCTGACCAGCATGTTCCTGTTCGGCTCCAGCCAGCCCCCCGCACAGCACAACTACCGTCCGGAGCTGCACGACTCCACCGGCCTGCAGATCCATGCCGGCAATGATGAATGGATCTGGCGCCCGCTGAACAACCCAAGGCACCTATCGGTGAGCAGCTACAGCGTGGAGAACCCGAAGGGTTTCGGCCTACTCCAGCGCGGCCGCGAGTTCTCTCGTTATGAGGACCTGGACGACCGCTACGACCTGCGTCCGAGCGCCTGGATCGAGCCGCAGGGCGAATGGGGCAAGGGCAGCGTCCAACTGGTGGAAATTCCCACGCCGGACGAGACCAACGACAACATCGTCGCCTTCTGGAGCCCGGCCAGCCTGCCGGAGCCGGGCCAGCCGCTGGACTTCAGCTACCGCCTGCACTGGACCCTCGACGAGCCAGCGTTGCACGATCCGAATTCCGCTTGGGTCAAGCAGACCCTGCGCTCGGTGGGCGACGTGAAGCAGAAGAACCTGATCCGCCAGCCGGACGGCAGTACGGCGCTGGTCGTCGACTTCGAGGGGCCTTCGCTGAAGGCGCTGGCGCCGGACGCGCCGGTCAGCACCCAGGTCAGCACCGACGACAACGCCGAGGTGAAGGAGAACAGCCTGCGCTACAACCCGGCCACCCAGGGGTGGCGCCTGTTGCTGCGGGTCAGCGTCAAGGATCCGAAGAAACCGACGGAGATGCGTGTCGCGCTGGTCAACGGCGAGAAGACCCTGTCCGAAACTTGGAGCTACCAGTTGCCCGCCAATGAATAATCCGACTCCCCCCAAGGCTCCGCTGGCCGAATACCTCGAACATCTGCCGCTGGACGCGACGGAGCGCGAGCGCCTGGCGGATGCCGGCTCGCTCAGTGAACTGCACCAACGGCTGGCCGGGGACTCCCCGGTGGAGGCCGGCGATGCCGCCCTGGCCTCGGCCTCCCGGCGCCTGGCGCTGGGCTGCGGCGGCGAGCCGGGCGAGGCCGGCATGCCCGGCATGGACGCCGCTGGCCGTGCCTGCCTGGCAACTGCGCCGCCGATCCGGCGCACCAAGGTCATCCCCGAACCCTGGCGCACCAACGTGCTGGTGCGCGTCTGGCGACGGCTCACCGGCCGCCAGAGCCCACCCAAGCCGACCCGCGACCTGCCGAAAGCACGCTGGCAGCGGGTCGGCTCGCTGCGCCGGCTCATCCTGTTACTGCTGATGCTGGGCCAGACCACCATTGCCACCTGGTACATGAAGGACATCCTGCCCTATCAGGGCTGGGCCTTCGTCGATCTCGCGGAAATCACGCGGCAGAGCTGGCTGCAGAGCCTGCGGCAGGTCTTGCCGTATGTCATCCAGTTCGGTGTGCTGTCCCTTTTCACCGTCCTCTTCTGCTGGGTCTCGGCCGGCTTCTGGACTGCCCTGATGGGCTTCTGGGAACTGCTCACCGGGCGTGACCGCTACCGCATCTCCGGCAGCAGCGTGGGCAACGAGCCGATCGCCGCCGAGGCGCGCACGGCCATCGTCATGCCGATCTGCAACGAGGATGTGCCGCGCGTGTTCGCCGGCCTGCGGGCCACCTACGAATCGGTGGCCGCCAGCGGTGAGCTGGACCGCTTCGATTTCTTCATCCTCAGCGACACCAACTCGGCGGACATCGCCGTCGCCGAGCAGCAGGCCTGGCTCGAACTGTGCCGCGAAACCGGCGGCTTCGGGCGCATCTTCTACCGTCGCCGGCGGCGCCGGGTGAAGCGCAAGAGCGGCAACATCGACGACTTCTGCCGGCGCTGGGGCAGTCAGTACCGCTACATGGTGGTGATGGACGCCGACAGCGTGATGAGCGGCGAGTGCCTGACCAAGTTGGTGCGGCTGATGGAGGCCAATCCCGAAGCCGGCATCATCCAGACCGCACCGAAGGCATCGGGCATGGACACCCTCTATGCACGCATGCAGCAGTACGCCACCCGCGTCTACGGTCCGCTGTTCACCGCCGGCCTGCACTTCTGGCAACTCGGCGAGTCGCACTACTGGGGGCATAACGCGATCATCCGCATCAAGCCGTTCATCGAGCACTGTGCGCTGGCACCGCTGTCGGGCAAGGGAGCCTTCGCCGGGGCGATCCTGTCCCACGACTTCGTCGAGGCCGCGCTAATGCGCCGTGCCGGCTGGGGCGTGTGGATCGCCTACGACCTGCCGGGCAGCTACGAAGAACTGCCGCCGAATCTGCTCGACGAGCTCAAGCGTGACCGCCGCTGGTGCCACGGTAACCTGATGAACTTCCGCCTGTTCCTGGTCAAGGGCATGCACCCGGTGCACCGCGCAGTGTTCCTCACCGGGGTGATGTCCTACCTGTCGGCGCCGCTGTGGTTCTTCTTCCTGGTGCTGTCCACCGCACTGCTGGCAGTACACCAGTTGATGGAGCCGCAGTACTTCATGGCGCCGAAGCAGCTCTTCCCGATCTGGCCGCAATGGCACCCGGAACGCGCCATCGCGCTGTTCTCCACCACCCTGACCCTGTTGTTCCTGCCCAAGCTGCTCAGCGTGATACTGATCTGGGCGAAGGGGGCCAAGGCCTACGGCGGCGTGTTCAAGCTGACCTTGAGCATGCTTCTGGAGATGTTCTTCTCGATGCTGGTGGCGCCAGTGCGCATGCTTTTCCACACCCGCTTCGTGATCGCCGCCTTCCTCGGCTGGTCGGTGCAATGGAAGTCGCCGCAGCGCGACGACGATGCCACCTCCTGGAGCGAGGCAGTGCGCCGGCATGGCGGACAGACCCTGTTCGGCATCGCCTGGGCGCTGCTGGTGGCCTGGCTGAACCCCCGCTTCCTCTGGTGGCTGTCGCCCATCCTGGGCTCGCTGATACTGTCCATCCCGGTGTCGGTGATCACTAGCTGGGTCAAATGGGGTCTGCGCTCGCGCCACTGGAAGCTGTTCCTCATTCCCGAAGAGTACGACACGCCGCAGGAACTGCGCGCCACCGATGAGTACACCCGAGAGAACCGGCGGCAGGCACTCAGGGACGGTTTCATCCGGGCGGCCGTCGATCCGCTGCTCAACGCCCTGGCCTGCGCCATGGGCACGGCGCGGCACGGCACGGCCAGGGTGGTCGAGACGCTGCGCCACGAGCGCGTGGAGCAGGCGCTGGCCGTCGGACCGGAACAGCTCGACGGCGAGACCCGTCTGGCCCTGCTGAGCGACCCAGTGGCACTATCGCGCCTGCACCTGCGGCTGTGGGAGGAGGGCCAGGACAACTGGCTGGTGCCGTGGCGGCACTCGCGGGGTCGCCTGTACCGGAGCAGTGCTGCCAGCGAGGCAACGTCGGAGGTCGATGGAGCGCTGCTGGCGAGGTAAGGGGCGGAAGGCGGCTGCCATACGATGGCGCCGCCGGCCCGCGCCTCGAGCCGGCTCTGGGCGTGTGCGATATTCCTGAACGGCGCTTTGCTTGGCCGGAGGCGGTAGGAGTGCGGGGCGGGTACGCTCAGAGCGGAGTGCCAGTGCGGTTTCCACGCACAGAATATCTTGCCCGACTGCACGGGGGCGGCCTGCGCGCCCTGTACTTCGCCTTCGTCGCGATGATCCATCGCTTCGACCATCAAATGTGCTGGTGCCTCCCGGGCGTAGCCCCTTGCGCTGCTGCCCGGCGGGGTGCCGGTTTCCTTGGCGAGGACGGGTAGGCAATCCGGCCGAAAGCGCCGAGTTTTCTTCCATGCCTTTGCTTCATACCTGAGATCTGCGGCTGTTATCCTGCCTGTCAGGGCGCCACTCATCGCCTTTTTTCGGAGTCTCGTGAAGGATTTGGAAGAATATCTAAGTGATTGAATCAAAGGAAAAATCAGTAATTTGCGACTTTCCGCGCATCTCGGATTTTCTCTATTTTTTCAATAGGTTAGAGTGGCCGGCCGCCGAGCCCTGCCATCCCCCCTTTTGCCATGCCCGAGCCTTGCGCAATGACGATCGACGATCGCTTCATGCCGCGGTCTGCTGCTGGCCGGCTCCACCCTCTACCTGTGCGGATCGGCCGGCCGGCCGGGCAAGGGGGCTCCGGGCAGCGTGGAGCTGGTGGAGATCCCTACGCGGGATGAAACCAGTGACAACACCGTTTCCTTCTGGAGCCCGGCCAGCCTGCTGGGCTTTGCCTGTCGCCTGCACTGGGCGCAGGACGAAACAGCGCTGCATCCCCAGGATTCGGCTTGGGTCAGGCAGACCCTGCGCTCGATGGAGGAGCTGAAGCAGCGCGATCTGATCCGTCAGGCCGACGGCAGCACTTTCCTGCTGGTGGACTTCGAGGGGCCGGCGCTGCGGGTGCTGGCACTGGATGCACCGCTCGCCAGCCAAGTCAGCATCGACCATAACGGCGAACTGCTGGAGAACAGCCTGCGCTATCACCCGGCCATCCAGGACTGGCGCCTTACCCTGCGCCTAAAAATCAAGGACCCGCAGCGGCCGGTGAAGATGTACGCCGCACTGATCAAGGACAACCGACGCTTGACCGAAATCTGGAGCTACCAGTTGCATGCCAAAGAATAATCGAATCTTCCTCCAAGCTCCGCTGGACGAATACCTGCGGCATCTGCCGCTGGCCGCGACGGAGCGCGAGAGCCTGGCCGATGCCGGCTCGCTGGCCGAGCTGCACCGCCGGTTGGCCAAGGACGCCCCGGCGAAAATTGGCGACGCCGCTCTGGCCTCGGCTGGCCAGCGCCTGGCCGAGGGCTATGGCGACGAGCTGGCCTCGGCCGGGGTGCTCGCCATGGATGCAGCCGGCCATGCCCGCCTGGCGGCCGCGCCGCCGATCCGTCGCACCCGGGTCATCCCCGAGCCCTGGGGCTGCAACCTGCTGGTGCGCGCCTGGCACCGACTCACCGGCCGCAAAACTTCGCCGCAGCCGTTGCGCGACCTGCCGGAGGCGAGCTGGCAGCGGACCGCCTCGCTGCGCCGACTCGTCCTGCTGCTGCTGATGCTGGGCCCGACCGCCCTGGCCACCCGCTACATGATGGACATCCTGCCGTGCTGCGACTGGTCCATCGCCACGCTCGTCCAGTTTGTCGAGGGCGTTCCGCCCAGTCCCTGGCACAGCCTGGGCACGGCGCTGCCTTATCTGCTCGAGGGGTGCGTCCTGAGCCTCTTCGCTCTGCTCTTCGGCTGGGTGTCCGCTGGCTTCTGGACGGCGGTGATGGGCTTCTGGGAGCTGCTGCGCGGCCGCGACCGCCACTTCATCTCCGCGGCTGGCATTGGTGCGGCGCCGATTCCTGCCGAGGTACGCACGGCCATCGTCATGCCGATCTGCAACGAGGACGTGCCGCGCGTGTTCGCCGGCCTGCGGGCGACCTACGAGTCGCTGGCTACCAGCGGCGAGCTGGAGCGCTTCGATTTCTTCATCCTCAGCGACACCAACTCGGCGGACATCGCCGTCGCCGAGCAGCAGGCCTGGCTCGAGCTGTGTCGCGAAACCGGCGGCTTCGGGCGCATCTTCTACCGTCGCCGGCGGCGCCGGGTGAAGCGCAAGAGTGGCAACATCGACGACTTCTGCCGGCGCTGGGGCAGTCAGTATCGCTACATGGTGGTGATGGACGCCGACAGCGTGATGAGTGGCGAGTGCCTGACCAAGCTGGTGCGACTGATGGAGGCCAATCCCGAGGCCGGGATCATTCAGACCGCGCCGAAGGCCTCGGGCCGCGACACTCTCTATGCGCGCATGCAGCAGTTCGCCACCCGCGTCTACGGCCCGCTGCTGACTGCCGGCATGCACTTCTGGCAGCTCGGCGAGTCGCACTACTGGGGGCACAACGCGATCATTCGCGTCAAGCCGTTCATCGAGCACTGCGCGCTGGCGCCGCTGCCGGGCAAGGGCGCCTTCGCGGGGGCGATCCTTTCCCATGACTTCGTAGAGGCGGCGCTGATGCGCCGTGCCGGCTGGGGCGTCTGGGTCGCCTACGACCTGCCGGGCAGCTACGAGGAACTGCCGCCGAACCTGCTCGACGAGCTCAAGCGCGATCGCCGTTGGTGCCACGGCAACCTGATGAACTTCCGCCTGTTCCTGGTCAAGGGCATACATCCGGTGCACCGCGCGGTGTTCTTCACCGGGGTGATGTCCTACCTGTCGGCACCGCTGTGGTTCACCTTCCTGCTGCTCTCCACCGCGCTGATGGCGGCGCACCAGATGCTGACGCCGCAGAGTGCCGCCAGCGCATCGGGGCCGTTCCCGGTCTGGATGCCCTGGTATCCCCAGGAGGCTATGCTGCTGTTCTACAGCACCCTGACCATGCTGGTGCTGCCCAAGCTGCTCAGCCTGGTGCTGGTCTGGGTCAAGGGGGCCCGCGCCTATGGCGGGGCGATTCGGGTGACCCTGAGCGTGCTGATGGAAATGTCCGGCTCCATCCTGCTGACGCCGGTGCGAATGTTCTTCCACAGCTGCTTCGTGATCGGCGCCTTCCTTGGCCGCTCGGTGCAGTGGAAGTCGCCGCGTCGTGACGACGGCTCTACCTCCTGGGGTGAGGCGCTGCGCCGGCACGGCGCGCAGACCCTGCTCGGCGCCGTCTGGGCGCTGCTGGTGGCCTGGCTGGACCCGCGCCTCCTCTGGTGGCTGGCGCCGATCGTCGGTGCCCTGACGCTGTCCATCCCGGTATCGGTGCTCTCCAGCCGGGTCGGTCTGGGCCGGCGCCTGCGCGAGCTGAAGCTGTTCCTGATCCCCGAGGAGCACGATACCCCGGCCGAGCTGCGTGCCACCGAGCGCTATACCCAGGAGAGCCGCCGGCGCGCGCTGGGCGGCGCCTTCGTTCGGGCAGTGGCTGATCCGCTCGGCAACGCCCTGGCCTGCGCCATGGCCACGACGCGCCACGGCCAGTCGGCGGCGATCGAGCGGCAGCGTGCGGAACGCGTGATCCACGCCCTGGCCGCCGGCCCCGAACGGCTCGACGACCGGGCCCGGCTGGTCCTGCTCGGCGACCCGGTAGCCCTGGCGCGCCTGCACCTGCAGCTATGGGAGGAGGGTTGGGAGAACTGGCTGGCGCCCTGGCGGCGTTCGCTGGGCGGCCTGTACCGGAGCAGCCAACGGCCTCTGGCTGTAGTCGGCGAGACGAAGCCGGCATCCGACGGCGTGCGGCTGGCCGGCTAGAGCAGTTTCACCTTATTCGAGTCCGCCTTTTGGGGCGATCAGGATAACGATATGCGTGGATGGCCGCTCCGTAGGTCGGGTTAGCGTAGCGTAACCCGACAGCCTGCCCGGCATTGCCCGTCGCGTCGGGTTACGCCCTGCGGCTAACCCGACCTACAGTTGCAGCAGTGATCTGGTATTTGATGAAAATGCTCTATGGCCTGTTAACACTAACGTAGGGCCTCAGCGATAAGAGCCACAGTGATGAAGGCGGCGTACATGAGGTCAAGCTTGTCGTAGCGCGTGAA
>NZ_BAAGYK010000048.1:0-982 GCF_054779355.1 Azotobacter armeniacus | reverse complement strand
CTGCGCCTGCTGATCGCGCCGGGCCTCCTCGGGCGGTGCCGGCTTCGGTGCGGTCCCTTCACTGGCGACCGGCAGCACTGGGCGCGGCTCGAACGGCGGG
This sequence comes from Azotobacter armeniacus, assembly GCF_054779355.1. Lineage (NCBI taxonomy): Bacteria > Pseudomonadati > Pseudomonadota > Gammaproteobacteria > Pseudomonadales > Pseudomonadaceae > Azotobacter > Azotobacter armeniacus. The sequence goes on along the minus strand of NZ_BAAGYK010000048.1, from coordinate 882 downwards.
TTGCCGGTTTCCATCACCACGGATACCGCCAGTGCCATCACGGCGGCGCTGGCGGCGCCGCCCATCAGCCACTGTCGTTTCGACATGTTCATCCTGCTTCTCCCGTTTCCGTCCAGCGGGTTGCTGTCAGGAGGGAGACGCAGCGGCGTGACATTTCCTTGGGGCGCTGGTGGATTTTTTTCAGCGAAGGCCGCCAGCGCAGCCTGACGAGCTCTGGCTCGGGCCTCTTCGCCGGGTTCGATCCTGTCCATCCCGTCGAACAGGGATTTCAGATCGTCATCAGTCATGACCATCCTCCCGCATGGCAGCAGAGGCCAGCCTCTTGCGAATTTCATGGAGACGCCAGGAAATGGTGGACTCCTTCACGCCGAGCAGTTCGGCCGCTTCGCGGTGGCTCAGGCCTTCGCCGGCCACCAGTACCAGGGTGTCGCGGTAGCCGCTGCCCATGGCATCCACCTCGTCGAGTACCTGACGCAGATAGACCCGGGATTCGTCCGCTGAGTCCGTCACCGCTTCGCCGCAGTCCTCGTCCAGCGTGTCTGCGCGGTGGCGCGACTGCTGGCGATGCCAGTCGCGGGCGCAGTTGAGTACCAGCACATACAGCCAGCTGCTGAAGGCCGACTCGAAGCGGTAGCTGGCGATCGAATGTGCCAGCTTGATGCAGGCCTGCTGGGCCACATCCTCGGCGTCCTGACGCTGGCCGGTGTATTTCATGGCGAAGCGGAAAATGCTGGCGTAGCAACTGTCCACCACCTCGGCAAAGGCCGCAGCGTCACCCGCGCGTGCTTTCTCCAGTGTCTGTCTGTCCGGCGACATCGCCGCTTCCTGCTGATTGTTCTGTAGGTTGGACGCTGGCCGTGCTGAATTCCTTGGCCGGGAGCC
>NZ_BAAGYK010000047.1:0-13140 GCF_054779355.1 Azotobacter armeniacus | reverse complement strand
TTGGATGAGCTAATCAGTGAAAACGGCCAGTTCCAATCAGTGAAAGCCCCCGCCAATCAGTGAAAACGGCCCTGCCAATCAGTGAAAGCCGCGTGGTTACTGGCTTTCACTGATTGGATCTATCACACAGCCTCGCTCAGTGTCAGGTCATCGAAGGTCAGGACTCTCTGGTAGCGCCCAGCCCATGCCAAGGTGCTCCGGCGCAGGGCTCGGTTCTCCGCGGCCAGCTGGCGCAGCTCGGCCAGCCGGTTTTCGTAGCTCCTCACGAGCCGATTGAGGCGGCCTTTCACGAAGCTGAACGCCCCAGTCGGATACTTGTGGCCCAACCCTTTCGGGATCGTTCGCGTCACGATTTTTCCCTTCTCATCACCCAGGCCGGGATGCACTCGAGCCCAGTAGAAGCTGCAGGCATTGGGGCTGGTTTGCCGGATAGTGATCACCACCGGCACATGCGTTTTCTGCACCTCGGCCAGCAGCAGCCTGGCCTGCTCGAAATACTGCTCGGCTAGGCGCTTGGCCCGCTCCACGATGTCCTGGTAGGCGGCATCGAGGAATTCAACGGACTGCTCGGTCATTCGGTCGGTATCGATCATTGCTCATCTCCCATATGGCTGGGAGGCATTGTCGGAAAGGCCGGCGATTTTGTGTGGCCCTTTCAAGCCACTTTCTGGCTTGAAAGGGCCACACAAGCCCCGCTCCGATGTGGATCATCGCAAGTGCGTCGTCATTCCAAGGCCATTTGGCAACCGTCTGGTGCTCGAGCTCGCCCGGGCAATGGAAGGAGTCTGCTTGCCGTGCCCCTCGTCGTCATTTGATGGCCGTTTGGCAACCGTTTGATGCCGCCAGGGCGGACTTGGGATTGGCGAAGGCCCCCTTAGCATGAACCCGTCGTCATTTGACGGCCGTTTGGCAACCGTTTGATGTCGCCAGGGCGGACTTGGGATTGGCGAAGCCCCTCTTAGCATGAGCCCGTCGTCATTTGACGGCCGTTTGGCAACCGTTTGATGTCGCCAGGGCGGACTTGGGATTGGCGAAGCCCCTCTTAGCATGAGCCCGTCGTCATTTGACCGCCGTTTGGCAACCGTTTGATGTCGCCAGGGCGGACTTGGGATTGGCGAAGCCCCTCTTAGCATGAGCCCGTCGTCATTTGACCGCCGTTTGGTGTGCAGGCGTTGCACCTTACCGAATCGAGGAATGTTTCCATGAGCAAGAAAGTTGGACTGGATATTGGCTACAGCAACGTGATCGCCGTCTACAGTGGCGATTCCGGCAACCAGGAGTCCATCGTGAGGCCGGCGCGTGCCACGCCGCTGAGCGCATTGCCCAGGGATAGTGGCCTTCGCAACGGCGAAGTCATCGTTGAAGTGGATGGACAGCCGTGGGTCGCCTTTGCCGGCCCGGGCCGGGCGGGCGATCGGGAGCTGCACAAGGATTACACCGCGTCCGATTATTATCAGGCGCTGTTCAAAGGAGCACTCCTTAATGCCGCCTGCAATAGCGATGTAGTCGACACGCTGGTAACCGGACTTCCGGTTTCCCAATTCCACGACAAGAGTTATGTTCGAGCCCTCAAGGAGCGAATGACCGGGCGTCACCGGATCAGTCCGAAGATCGAAATCGATGTCAGGCACGTTGAAGTCGTGCCCCAGCCGGTAGGCACGCTGACCGATGTCTACTGCACGAGCGAGCATGCCGAAGTTATCGAAGAGTCCGTGGTGCTGGTCATCGACCCCGGTTTCTTCAGCGTGGACTGGGTTGTATTCATACAGCGCGAACTGGCCACCAAAACCAGCAACTCCAGCCTCAAGGCCATGTCGGTCTTGCTGGAGACCTGTGCCGAAGAAGTTGCCCTGGACTTTGGAGGAAACCCGGGCACCGACAAGATCGAGTGGGCACTTCAGGAGGGCAAGAACAGCATCATGTTGTTTGGCCGGAAAGTCGATCTTCCCGACTATCTGAAGCGCGCTTCGGATCGGGTCATTCCGACCGTCATGCGTGAAATCAAACAGGAACTGCGCAAGCTGGAGAATCAGGTGGTGGACTGTGTGATTCTCGGCGGTGGCGGCGCTTCCCTGTATGAGCATTACGCCAAGCAGGAGTTTCCCTCGGCGCTGATCCTGTGCTCTTCCGACATCATCCGCAGTAACGCACAGGGTTTCTGGCATATCGCCCATTCCTGAACACGGAAGTTCGCCGAGGAAAACATATGAGACTGCAGGTCAGAGTGACGCCGGTTCATCAGGAATTGCTGGAGCATCTGGAGAGCATCGACAAGGAATATCGCGGCAAGCGATTGGTCGCCCTGGCAGCCATGCAACTGCACGAGATGAAAACTACTTCCTCCATTCAGGAGCGCACGATTCAAACGCCGGCTATTCGAGAGCAACCCATTCAAGAGCACCCGCCGGCAACCGAATCGGACGACAATTTGAAGCCCAGGGTTCAGCAACGCACAGCCCCCAAATGGTTGTCAGGCCAAGAACTTGAAAAGGAATAAAGCGAGCTCGATCATCCTGTTGGCTGTTTCCATCCTCAGTGGGACTTCTGCCTATTCGGGTGGGTTCAGCCTGAAAGGTACGACATGGGAACGTGCCGCCGCCTCTGCCGCCTGCAAGCCCGATCCCTTATTGCTCTATTCGCTGGCGCTGCAAGAGTCGGGGCATGCCGTGAAAAGAGGATTCGTTGCACCCCACCCCTATGCACTGCGCAACGCGCCCAGTGGGGCACATTATCCAGAAACACTGGACGACGCCAAATCGGCCTTGCAGCGATATATAGCGGAAGACCGGCTGACCGATATTGGTATCATGCAGATCAACTACCGCTGGAATGCTCATCGCGTCAAGGACCCGCATGAGCTGCTGGATATGGAAATCAATATCCGGGTAGCTGCCGAAATCCTCTGCGAATCGATCAGGAGCAATCCGGTCGACCTGCAACTAGCAATAGGCGGATACCACACCATGAACCCCAAACGTAATGTTCAAGCGAGGGCCTACGCGCAAAGCGTGTTGAAGATCTGGCGGTCTCTGAAACGGTTGAACGCAGGAGCGTGACAATGCTGAAAATCAACAAGGGAATGGCACAGATGTGCTTGCGCTGGTTTATCGAAGGCACCGACTACAACATGGTGCACCAGTCGCAACGGATACATTCCGAGGACCTGGCGTATCTTTCCACGCTATCTCCCGAGCGTCTCGAGGCGCTGGACATGCTTCCGGTTTCCCTGTTCCGGGTCAATTACAGAAGCCTGGATGCAAAGGATACCGGCTGCGGCAAGTTGGAGAACGAAGCGTTCAGAGAGACCGTGTACCGCATTTCCATGTTGACCGAGATCCAGAACTTCGCACTCCGCAACCAGCTCCACCCGCTGGTGGCCATCGGATTCGACGAGGACGGCTACAGCCGGTTTTCGAATGCCGACTTCCAGCAGCGGCAGGCGTATGTGTATCGGGGCGATTTCACCATCCAGTCGCGGGTGCGCATCAAGAAGCTCAACCTCGACCCGACGGACAAGATCGCTCTGCTGCAGGATACCTGCGCGATCCTGCTCGCCGAGTTCCGCTACCTGAAAGCGAACAAGCCGGAACACCTCGGGCCGGTGGCCGACTTCAACCGCGGCCTGATGTCGCTGGACGAGATTGCCGACCAGATGCTCAAGGCCCAGATCCAGCCGAAGCTGGTCGCCGCATCCACCGGCCATAATGAGCAGTGGATCGATGGCAAGAAGCGGGCAAAGGTACGCTCCGGCAAGATCTACAACTCCAAGAGCGGCCGTATCCGCTCCGCCGAGCGGACGATCGCCGAGCAGCCGTTTCACGCACTGCTCTATCTTGCCTGCTACCTGCTGCTGGCGGCGGATGGGGAGCAGACCCTGAACGCCAGGGCAGTGATCAAGGCCCACGAGGAGTATTGCAAGCTGTGTTCAAACCTCGGCATCGCCTACGACGATCTGCTCCTGGCCTCGAATGCCTTCCGGCTCAGCAACGCGATCAAAACCCAGGAGGCCAGACTGATGGAGTGCTCTCGCTCTCATTGCAAGCAGCTGGATGTGCAAACCATCGTCTCCCCGCACAAGTGCTCGTGGTGTGGCTCTTAGTCCCGGCCAGGCGAGGCGTTCCCAAGGTCGCCGCCATCTCTGGTAGGGTTCCGCCCGGCATTCGTCTGGGCCGAAGGGCCGGCTCCTGATCCAGGAGAAAAGTTTTCTTGGGATTTGGTCTTTGGCGAGGAAGATGGAAGTGTCGAACAAGGAGGAATTTCAAATGCGAGACGACAAGGTTCAATGCCAATGCTGCGGCAAGTGGATGGTACCGCGGCCGATCTTCAGCCGGGGGGTATGGAGTAATGGCTGGCGGGTTGGTGGCGGCCGGGTCATCGGTAGCATTTGCCCCTTCTGTCTGGACGAGGACTGGGATGGGGTCGAGCGGGTGCATCGCGGTGTGCTGTTCAAGACAGTGGCTCTAATAATATCCGTATCAATCACCTACGCCTGCCTATTTATATATTATTCGCCAATGTATTTATTTTTTTCGCCACGACCATCAGGCAAAGAAATCACAGATTGGCTTTTTGGTATTTGTTTGGTGGGTGCCGTCTACTCAGGATACCGAGCTTATAAATGGTTGGTTAATACAACAAAACTACCGTTTTAAATTGGCGAGCATATAAAAGAATGGGGCGCTAAGCGCCCCACTTTTCTTACTCTTGGTTTTCTCCTCCTGCTTGCTGCTCTCTTTCCAGCTTATGGCGTGCCCGGTATTCTCGATCCCACTCCTTCAATCTTTCAATGCCTTCACCCACGCTTTCCTTCCCTGTGCTATAGGCATCAGCCACACCACTGACAACCTGTTTGGCTCCCACAATAAGCGTGTTGTTTCCATTGATTTCCAGAAGATTCTGAGCCGTATCCTCCATTGGCGTCGTAGATTTGACCTTGATATCTGGCCCGGTAAGCCCCTGATCAGGCGCAGCTTTTACCAGGGTCGAATGGGTCTCTGCCGAGTCCTGAACGACCGCCGTGCTGTTGTCGTAGTTGTCTTGGGTGACCTGGGCTCCCGCCTCCTTGGTACTCTGATACCCCGAGCGGGCCATGTCCTTCTCGGAAGCGTAGGCTCCGCCGGCAGCTCCCCGCACGCTGTCGAACCGCTGTTGCAGCCCGTCCGCGCCAGCAATCGGCTTGTCGAGGCCGGCATTCTCCCTGGCATCCCCCGCATCCACCCCGAAGTTGAACGGCGAGTAGTCCGAGCTGACCAGCTCGCCCATCCGTCCCGTCTGGATCATGTGCAGGGTTGCCGCGGCGATCTGCCGCTCGTGCAGGTCGGAGGACACCCCCTGAACCGTGGCGGTCTTCATGAGCGAGCGGATACTGTCCCGGTCGTCCAGGCTGCGCCCGGCCATATCGAGCATGCCCCGCGCCGCATCTTCCCGGGATTGACCGCTGTTCTGGATGGTGAGCGCCGCGGCAGTGCCCAGATTGAGGTTCTGCCCGGCGCCATAGCTTTCGCGCCACGCCTGCGCTTCCCGGTAGGCGTTCTGAGCCGACCTGGCCGAGGCCAGCGACTTGGAGACTCTCTCGCCGCTCGAGCTCTGCGACATCGCCTGTCTGTTATGGGTGAAAGCATCGGCAGCGTTGAACACCGTGCCTTCGCTCATGTTGGCTTGCACCGCCTGCTGAAGCTGGCTCATTGCCTCACGGGCCTCCTGCTGCTGTGTCGAGGACATATTTCGGAACTGCTCGCTGTCTTCCAACCGCACACCAGCCACGCCGTACGGTATTGCTGCGCCCACCGACATGCCGTAGGTGCCCTGCGCCACCTCATCCCGGCTGATGCCCAGCGAGTTCAGCCGGCGAGCCGCTTGCTGGTAGGCCGCATTCGAGGACAGGTTCAGGCTGGACTGCACCTGCTCACCCATGGTCGCCAGGGCCTGGCGCCCCTCTGCGGTGGAGGACAACTGGGTAAACCCGGCTTCAAGGTTCTGCTGCAGCGCTGCCGTTTGCGTTTCCGCCGCCACCCGGCTGCTTTCCACGACCGCGTCTGCCCCCTGCTGCTCGGAAATCTGCGGCCCGGTTTCGCGCACCCCGGTCCGCGCCACGCCCTGGGTCACATGATCGCCGGTATACATCGGCGAGGTGTTCAGGACGGGAGCCGGCTGACTCGCACGCGGCAGCACGTCTTCCGAGCGGAATTTTTCCGCCGAGGTCGCCTGCCCCATCACGGAGTTGAGGACCATGCTCGAGCCGGACACGATGAACAGCGCCAGCGGCGGTACCGAGGCGGCGAGCAGCCCCCCGACGCCCAGCGCCTTGGTGATCGCCTGGTCCATGTCGAGCACCTGCAGCATGGCAAAGCCCTCGCCGGTGGCGTCGTAGCCGGTCAGGATGGACTCCATCTGCGCGCCGGCATACCAGATGGTGAAGGCGTTGACGATGGTCAGCAGCGGCATCCACAGTCCCACCGCCAGCGGCAGGATCAGGTACTTGCCCAGCACCGACAGGCCGGGCCGCCCCAGCATGAGGGCAAAGGCCATGAACGGCGTCATGGCGTACAGCAGCCCTTCGAAGAAGGCGATCATCGGGCGCATGTAGTTCTTGAAGGAGTCGCCCTTGCCGGCCCACTGGATCTCCTGCTGGTTCAGGGACTCGCGCAAGGCCATGGCGGCGCGCTTTTCATGCCAGTGCTCGAGGGCTTTCACCCGCGAGTCGTTGAAGATCGGCATCACCAGGGCGGTCATCACGTATTCCTGGGCCGACTTGCTGCTCATGGAAAAGCTCTGCAGGGCTTGCTCGGCCGCCGCATCCACATCGCCGCCGTCGACCTTGCGCCCGGAGGCCTTGTCTTCGGCGAACCCCTTGTTGAGGATGTCCTCCAGCACGGCCTCGTAGACGTTCGACAAGGCATTGTCGAGGTAGCTCTTGGCCTCTGCGCAGCTCTTCAGGGGCTGGGGTCCCGATCCGTCATAGACGTAGAGGTACTGGGCCATGTTGACGTTGGACATCACTTGCGCCAGGCCGCCGGCCCGGTAGAGCTGGTCGATGCTCTGCTCGTTGCGCAGCGAGACCGGGTTGAGGGTGCAGAAGGTCAGGTACTCCTCGAGGGTCTTCGGCAGATTGTGCCCTTCGTTGGCCTTGTAGGTCTGGAACTGCTCCAGCGCCAGCGGATTGCGCAGGGCATCGCGGACACGGGTCAGCGTGTTCAGGCTGGAGAACAGCCCGTACTGGGTCATGCCCGGCGTGGAAAAGGCCTGCTCGGACACCTGGCTGATGTCGTAGGAAATCGTCGACAGCACCGAGCCCACGAAGGCCGGCCCCAGGGAGACGTTGTCGACGACCCGTACCTGCCCGGTCACCGTGTCCTCGATGGTCACGGTGGTCGTCGGCCCGTAGAACACCATGTAGAGCACCAGCATGACCCCGACCCGCTGGAAGGCGATTGGCTGGTTGTTCAGTACGGCCTGGAAGGCGATCAGCACCAGCCCCAGGATGGCGCCGATCTTCGCCAGGTCTTCGGCATGACCGCTGCCGGTGATCATCGCCGAGGCGTTGAGCATCATCTCCAGAAACTCGGCACTGCCCGCGGTGTAAATGGGTAGATCCATGATGTGTTCCTCCGATCAGCCGGCGTGCGAAGAGGTGGTGCCTTGCGGCAGCTTGCTCGGGTCCGAGTTTGGCGCCGTTTCGAGCAGATCCAGCGCCTGCCGGTCGGCGTCCTTGTAGCCCCCATAGCTCAGCAGCAGGTCCCGGTACTCGGCCATCACTCGGTTATGGGAGTCCCGCAAATTCTCGAGGACCTTTACCGAGTCGGCCATGGTCATGCTGGACAGGCCCTTTTCAGTGACATCGAGCATTTCGAGGATGAAGGACGCGGTCGCATCCGCCGCCAGCAGCTTGGAGTAGTTGCCCAGGTAGTCGTAGCCGGCCTGCGCGCTGTTCTTCTGGACGATTCTCATCAGATGCACGCCGATGCGGCTGCGGGCCAGCCACTGCAGACGCTCACCGTCCGCCGGCGAGGCATTACCTTTGGCAAACCGTTCGAGCACCTGGTTCTGCTGCAGGTCGTCGACGATCTTGGCGGCCAGCCCCTTGAAGGTGCCCAGGAGGCGCGTGTTGGGCTCCAGGCACTGGTCGAGGTCGTCGGAGGCGCAGTCGTAGACCCGGGTGGTGGTGTCGTCGTTACCTTCGACGAAGATGCGCAGGGCGTCCTTGTTGATCAGCCGCGGGATCGGCTGGGGCATGAAGGTCTCGCCCCCCTTGTCGTCCTCGGTCAGCACCACGTTCAGGCTGCCGACCATGGACAGGACGAATTCGGAGTTATCCTCACTGCCATATAGGGCCTGATTGTCCAGGTTTATCACCCGCATGGCGCACCAGAGGATATTGCCGGTATCCGCGCAGGCCTCGGCCTTGCCGCTGGCCGCCAGGCGCTTGGCAGATGATTCCTCCTTAGGGGACTTGGATGCGAAATAGTCGGGCGCCACGTTTTCCGTCATGACGCGAAGCGCAGATTTCAGATCGCGCTTTTCAGAAAAGGCTTCCTGAGCACCGCTCACAACGCCCTGCGCCAGCTGGCAGCTGTTCGAGAACATCTGGTTGAGCGACTGGATTTTACCCGTCAGGTTGCGCAGCACGCCGTTGGTGGCCGAGTCCATGGCTTCCATCGCCAGCTCGAAGGCGAAGCCCGACACCACCCCCACGGCATTCGAGGCGACATTGCGCATCAGCGCCACGAACTCCTCGCCATTGATGAAACTGAACGAGCCGGTATAGAGGTTGATGCCGCCACAGCCGCCCTTGGCCGAGGGTGGAGTGATCGAGACGAGGTTGGCGGTCGAGATCCGGTTGCGCAGGGTGACGGCTCCCCCGGTGACCACACCGCGGGTAGCGGTCTGGTACGCGCCGGGTGCCGTGGTATTGATCAGGCCGTCGTACATGGCGTGGATCTGCTGCTGGATGTTGGCAATCGCCCCTATCGGGGCAAGCACGGCGACAACCAGGACCAGGGGTTTGGGGTTGAGTTTGAGCTTCACTGCCCACCTCCGTTTTTTTCGTTGAGATATGCGCGGCGTGCCGCCTCGCGCATGCGGTTGACGAAGGCCTTGCGGTCTTCGGTGATATCGGGCGGAGCGGTTTCCATCGCCTGGCTGTCGATCAGGCCGATGGAGGCCAGGCGCGAGGTGGCGTTGTATTCCTCGGCGCTGATGAGGCCGGTCTGGCGGGCCACGTTGAGGATTCGGCTGGTGGCCGTCTCCATGGCCACGGTGCTGTAGCTGATGATCTGCGAGCCGTGCGGCGGGACCGCCAGCGCCATGGCCGGGGCAGTGACCACCCCGAGCCGGTCGGCCAGCCCGGTGTCGGTCTGGTAGGTGGGATAGGCCCCGCTGGGCAGGGGCTTCCCATCCAGGGAGACCGGGATGACGGTGAAGCCGTAGCGGTGCTCGAGGGCGGCGAGCGCGGTGACCGCCTGCTCGCACAGCGGGCACTGCTCACCCTTGAAGAAGAAAACGATCCCTGCGTTTCCGGCGATCATCTTCAGCAGCGTTTCCTTCTGCCGGCCGGCGGCGCTGGCCAGGGCATCGGAGGCGGCATTGGAGGCGGGATAGCGCAGGTCCTCGTCGAGGAACGGGTCGTTGCGGATCACTTCCATGGAGCGCCGGGAGAAGCGCTCGGACTTGTCCATCATCAGGCGCTGGGCGTAGTAGTACGCCTGGATGTTCTCGTCGCTGGGGTTGTCGATGGCGGCCTCGCGCAGCTTGGGCAGCACCTCGCGAACCCAGGCCACCGAGCCCGGTGCCGGCCCGGCCGGGGGTGCAGGCGCGGCCTCGGGGGGCGGCGGCTCGGTTTTCTCCGGCATGGGGGTGGGAGTGGGAACAGGTTCCGGCAGGGGCTCGGGCGGCTCCTCGTACCAGAACCAGCCGCGCTCCTTGTCCTGGTAGAAGGATTCGCCGGCGAGCGCGGGGCTGGGCTTGTCGGGTGCCGCGGGGGGTGAGGCGCGGTCTTCGGCCAAGGCCTGGCCCGTGATCGCCACGGCCAGGGCGATGGGGCTGATGTGTCTGAGATGGGGCATGGGATCAACCAGCAGTCGGTGACAGGAGTCCCGATTGTGTTGACTGGCCGGGGGGGTTGTGTGGCCTTTTCCGGCGATTTTCTGGCTCGAAAGGCCCCCCAAAAAACGAAGAGGGCCAGCCATTCCAAAGGAAGGCTGGCCCTCACTGCCGTTCTGCGCCGATATGGCGCTGACCTATTCCGTCTTGTTGTGCAGCTTGTCCATCCGCTCGTTCATCTTGGTCTCCCGGTCGATCACATCCTGACTGCGGGCCTCCCCCGAATAGGTATTGAGCCAGCTCAGCAACGGCCGGTAGTTGCGGATCACCAACTCCATCTCGTAGGTGCGGGATTGGCGCTTCTTCTCCCCGATCGGGCCTTCGCTGACCGAGCGCCCGACGACGAAGAACTTGTTGGGGTTGGCGTTATCGCGCAGCACCTTCTGCGGCTCGAAGCCCAGCGATACCCGGTCCTGGCGGATCAGGAAGATCTGATGGTCCAGCACCTCCATCACGTCCTGGTAGATGCCCGGATCGAGGATGGGGCCAATCGCTTCCTTGACCACGGCGGCGTTCGAGGGGGTGACGTTGCCCAGCAGCATGGCGATGTACATGGCCCAGGCCTCGGTGTACTCCTCCCCCGCCTTGGTCTTGCTGACCCAGGACTGCTCGGCCAGCGTCGGCGGCACCACGGTGACCACCTGGTCCCGGCTGATGGCCACGCAGGAGACGAACAGGTTGGCCACGATCAGCCCCAGCACGACCATGCGCAGGAATTTGGCCTCGCCGCGCAAGGTGTCGAAGGTGTCCTTGAGATTCTTGGCCAGCATCAGATGAACTCCCTTTCATAGGCATTGGGCATGCTCCTGGCGTTCTTTCCGGAAATCGCGCCCAGGTGCCAGTACAGGGCGTGCAGCAGATAGCCGTCCGGGCGGTTGTCGCAGTAGCGCCGGTAGAAACGCGCCAGCGCGAAGCCGACGACCAGGCAGACCATCAGCTGCGCGATCAGCACGCCGGCGACCATGGCGATGCCGATCGGCATCACCTCGTCGATGCGCCAGAACAGGACATAGGGCGGCTCGTCGATGTACGCGGGAATCTTCACGCCGTCGTTACTCATGGTTGGCCCCCTTGCTCTGGCCCGATAGCCCTTCCAGGGCCTGCAGTATTCCGTCGCGGCTGGCATACGCGCCCTGCAGCACCAGCGACTGGCCGGTTTGGTTGTCCACCACCAGGGTGGACGGCGTTTGCGTGATGCCGAGCTTGAGGGCCTGGTCCAGGTCGGCCTTCACGCGGTCGACGGCCTCGATGGAGTCAAGGCAGCTGGCGAAGCGCTTGCCGTCGAGGCCGAGGCCCGTGGCCAGGCCGGTGAGCGACCCGGACACGCCCTTGCCGTTGGACGGCGTGCTCTGGAAGACGCTTTCGGCGTACTTCCAAGCCGCTTCCGAGCCGCCTTGCTCGCCGGCGCATTCGATGGCCAGCGCCTGATTGCGCGAAGCCTCGCCGTGGGCCGGCACATGCAGCAGCGCCGCGTTGATGTGCCCGCCCGAGCTGTCGATCAGGCCCTTGAGGAGGGGGAAGTGCTCGCGGCAGTAGGGGCATTCGGTATCGGTCATCTCGACCAGCGTGTAGCGGGCCGTGGCCGCCCCGTAGATCCAGTTGTCGGGCACGGCATCCCCCGTATTCCCCGCCTCCCCGGATGGGACGAGCTTCAGATTGCCGATGAGCTCCGTCATCGCCGCGGTGTCGATGCCTGCCGGAGTAAGCATTTCCAGCTGGTTTTTCAGGTCGGCCATTTCGCTCTGGCATTGGCCGACGAGCTTGAAGTGATAGAAGCTGCCCACCACCAGGGCGGTGGCGAGCCCGGTGGTGAGCAGCGTCGAACGAATGGACGTGGAGGACATGCGGGGCAACCTTTGTGGATGGAGTTGCCCCATTGTGAAAAGCCGATTCGCGCCTGTGCGGCCATTTCCCGCCATTTTCTGGCTTGAAAGGCCCCCTTCAAATGTTGGATGGCAATAAAGTCTCATCCTGAGCAGGCCTAATCCTGCTGAAAGTAGCCTCGCCTGGAAATCTGGAAATAAAGAATCATCCCAATGCTTGGCTATTGGATCGAATTCGCCGCTTGTGTCCAGAAGCGGCCAGGAGCTGCCCCAAGATTCGTCTGCTTGATTTCACAAGTTGGACTTTTACCGTGCTACTCGCTAACGTCCCGTGGTGGAAAACCAACCGCCCACGTCACTTAAAAGGAGATTCTCACATGGATGTACGCTGTTCATCGATCGATGAGGTCCGGCAACGCATCGATCACATCGATCGCAACGTGGTCTCACTGCTCGCACAACGCGGTAACCTGGTTACCCAAGCAGCTGCGTTCAAAAAACCACTGACGATGTCCGCGCTCCGGCGCGGGTCGAGCAGGTAATCGCCAAGGTGCGCGGCATTGCCAGCGATTTGGATATCTCGCCGGACGTGGTGGAACGGGTATACAGAACCATGATCGCCGCCTTCATTGACGAAGAACTGAAAGCCCACGCAACCCTGGCGAATAAGGCGTAGGTGTAACACACCTGCATTAGAGCCAGGATTACTAATCTTTTAAAAAGTAATGTCATGCTGCTGTATATCGGCAGTCCGGGTGGCGGAAAAACGATCCACCAACTCCGGCAACTTCTGGATTCTGCGCAGCGCGCCCAAGGCCAACTTCTTTATTTCCTCCCGGTTCTGCACAAGACGCCTGGAGACACTGCGCTTGACGTGCCCCCAGACCTGCTCGTCCGGGTTCAGCTGTGGCGAGTACGGGGGCAGATAAAAGAGTTTCAGGCGCCCCGCCTGTTCTTCGACGAACGCCCTGACCAGCCGGGCCTTGTGCACCGGATGGCCATCGACGATCACGAAGACCGGCTGCTCGGCACCGATCAGCAGACGCTTGAGAAACTCGCGGAACACGCTGGCCGTCACCGTCCCGTCGTGCAGCATGAAGCGGAACTCGCCGCGTGTCCCGACCGCCGACAGCATGTTCACCGAGAAGCGTCGGCCGGTCACCTCGACCACCGGCGTTTCCCCCTGCGGTGCCCAGGTCGTGCCGGCATGGTAGTCGGA
>NZ_BAAGYK010000046.1:0-46206 GCF_054779355.1 Azotobacter armeniacus | reverse complement strand
CGCCTGATCGATCCGGCACAGATCATTGCCTGGTCATGTTGGCGAAGGGCTCATCAGGCCGGGGCCAGGCGGGCTCATCTCACTTCCAAAATGCAACTGTAGTGGTAGGTCGGGTTAGCCGCAGGGCGTAACCCGACGCGACGGGCAATGCCGGGCAGGCTGTCGGGTTACGCTACGCTAACCCGACCTACGGAGCGGCCATCCACGTATATCGTTATCCTGATCGCCCCCAAAAGGCGGACTCGAATAAGGTGAAACTGCTCTAGCGCTCAGGGACGGGCCTGACGCAGCAGCTCGCATAGCTTGCGGGTGGCCTCCAACATCTGCAGGCTGGGCCGCTCGAGGCCGCGGTCAGGTATCGCCCAGATCTGCCCGCTGCGCACCGCGTCCAACTGCGGCCAGGCCTGCCACGCGTCGCGCTGCTCCGGCTGGCTGACCAGGATCACTTCGGGATCGCGCGCCAGCACCGCTTCCAGGGAGAGTTGCGGAGCCGCCAGGTCGAGGTCGGCGAAGACGTTCACCGCACCGCAGATCTGCAAGGCGTCGCTGATGATCTGCGAACCGCCAATGCTATACAGCGGCTGGTCCCAGACTTGGTAGAAGACCCGCAGTGGCACCTCGCGGTGATAGTGGCGGCGCAGCTCGGCGAGCTGCAGACGCAACCGCGCCGCCAGTCGCTGGCCCCGTTCGGCGCGGCCGACCTGTGCGCCGAGCGCTTCGAGCTGCCCGGCAATGTCCTCCAGGCGCCGGGGCTGTGCCTCGAAAACGGGAATGCCGAAGCCACGCAGCTGCTCACGCTGGGCCGCACCGATGCTGTCCGGCCAGAGCAGGATCAGGTCCGGGTACAAGGCGAGCAGGCCTTCCATTTCCAGCCGCCCCCAGCGCCCCAGCGAAGGCAGACCGGCCAGCGCCGCCGGCCGCTCGCCGCCGTCGAGCACACCGACCAGACGGTCGCCAGCATCCAGCTCCAGCATCAGTTCAGTGAGCGACGGCGCCAGGCTGACCACCCGCTCGGCGGCCGCCAGTGGCAGGGCGAGACAAAGCAAACTGGCGAGCCACAGGCGCATCGCGCGGGACGGGCGCAACCGGGGACGCGGGAAAGCCAGCCTCAGCCCTCGGTCTCCGCCTCCACCTCGCCCTGGTGCAGGCTGCCGAGCAGATGGCCGAGCTTGCCGGCCTTGGCCTGCAGGTATTTCTGGTTGTGCGGGTTCAGCCCGGTCTGCAGCGGCACCCGCTCGGTCACCTGGATGCCGAACCCCTCCAGCGCTTTGACCTTGCGCGGGTTGTTGGTCATCAGCTTGATCGCGGCGATGCCCAGATGTTCCAGCATCGGCCTGCAGATCCCGTAGTCGCGCTGATCGGCGCGAAAGCCCAGACGCTCGTTGGCCTCGACGGTGTCGGCCCCGGCATCCTGCAGCTTGTAGGCTCGGATCTTGTTCAGCAGCCCGATGCCGCGCCCTTCCTGGCGCAGGTAGAGCAGTACACCGCGGCCCTCGGCGGCGATGGCGCGCAGCGCCGCCTCCAGCTGGAAGCCACAGTCACAGCGCAGGCTGAACAGCGCGTCGCCGGTCAGGCACTCGGAATGCAGACGGCCAAGCACCGGCGCTCCGTCATCCACCTTGCCCAGAGTAAGAGCCACATGCTCCTTGCCAGTGGCCTCGTCGAGAAAGCCATGCATGGTGAAGACGCCGAATGGCGTGGGCAACTTGGATGCGGCGACGAAAACGACGGACACCGGAAGGACTCCTGAAAGATGCGGCAATTCGTCATTGTAACAGCCGTGTCGCCCACCGGCGCAGCCTGAATCGCCGATGATCGACCGGAAGCGGCACGTCGAAGGAGCCGCCAGAATTCGCCGCTACAGCTTCGACTCCAGCATCAGCATCCCCTGCTCATCCCGCCAGCGTACGCGGCTGAGGAAGCTCATGCCGAGCAGGGCGGTGCTCGGCGAGTCGCCCTGCAGGACCACCGCCTCGACGCCGAGCACTTCCAGAGTGCCGACCTTGACCCGGTTCAGCTTGACCTGCCAGCCCTGGGCCGTGCCGTTGGCAGTACTCACCCGCACCGGCCGCCCGCCAACGCGATAGTCGATGCCCAGACGCCGGGCCTGGCTTTCGCTGAGCGCCACCGTGGTGGCCCCGGTGTCCACCAGGAACTGCACCGACTGCCCGCCGATGGAGCCTGCGACCCAGTAGTGGCCGCCCTCGCCACGCGCGACGCCGAGGCGCGCCTTGCCTGGCGGCGCGAAACCATCCCTCTCGCCGTAGTCACGGGTCAGCTCGTAGCGGCGCTCCTCGCCGTCCACCTGCAGCAGCGCGCTGCGACTGTCGGCAGCGATCAGCCGCACGCCTCCCGGCCCCTCCTGGCCAACCTTGAGCAGTTGGCGCCGGCCATCCACGCTGACCACCGCGGCGCCGGGGAACAACCCCACCACTCGGACCTGGAGAGCGGCCGCCAGGCTGGCGGCAAAGGCCAGTGGCAGACTGGCAGCAAACCAACGAAAGCGCAGCATCCCTGCCTCCAGAAGTCTTCAGTCGAAAGGATAAGGCTGTTGCCAGCGGGCGAAGATCGGCCGCAGCTCACCGGAACGCACCAGCTCGGCCATGCGCCGGTCGTACAGCGCGGCCAGCTCGCGCCCGCGGAGCGTATCGGCGAAGCCAGGATACAGCGGCAGCAGGGTCAGGTCGGTGATGCGGTAGGCGTCGGGGACCTCCGCCCAGGCGAGAACGCCCTCAAGTTCTGCCCGGGCGGCGATCAGGTAGTCGGCATGGCCGAGCCGAAGCATCGCCAGCGCGCCGTTGTAGCGCTGGATCTCCTGGTAGCGGCGCAGCCGCGGCAGGTACTTGTCGAAGGCATAGCCGCGTATCCAGGCCAGGCGGAAATTGCCCAGATCCTGCAAGCGCGGTGCCGGCGCCCGGGCCAGGCCAAGGGCACCGATGACCTCGGCAGCATAGTGCCATTTGGGAAACAGAGCCCCCGAGGTCTCCTCCGGATAGGCGCCGACCCAGGCATCGGCATCGCCACGGGCGACCAGACCGACTGCACGGGTATAGGGCACGGTACTGGTGCGCACCTGCAGCCCAGCCGGCTCGAAGACCAGACGCAGGACCTCCCAGACCAGGCCACTGGCATCGGCGCCGGTATGGTCCTTGCGTTCGACACCGACCAGCAGGATCTCCCCCGGCAGACTCGCCCCCGACAGCAGCATCCCCCCCGCCTCGGCGGCCGCGATGCCCAGGCAGCAGCACAGCAGCACGTTCAGCCAAACCAACCTCATAGCCAAGCCAGCCCCCAGATGAGCATTTGCATCGCCAGCCAGGCGAATACCCCGGCCAACACGTCGTCCAGCATGATGCCAACACCGCCGTGCACGTGGCGGTCGATCCAGTGGATCGGCCAGGGCTTGAGGATGTCCATCAGGCGGAACATCGCGAAGCCCAGCAGCAGCCATTGCCAGCCTTCCGGCACCAGCCAGAGGGTGATCCACATGCCGACCATCTCATCCCAGACGATGCCCTCGTGGTCATGCACCTTGAGATCCGCGGCGACCTTGCCGCACAGCCAGAAGCCGAACAGCATGGTCAGCCCGAGCAGCAGCCAGTAGCCCCAGTCCGGCAGTGCCTGCCAGAGCGGCACGAAGGGCAGCGCGACCAGCGAGCCCCAGGTGCCAGGAGCCTTAGGCAGGGTCCCGGAGCCGAAGCCGAAGGCCAGGAAGTGCCAGGGATTGCGCCACACCGATGGCGGCACGCGCACGGATTCAGTCACGCGGACTCCCGAAATGTTGATAGCCCGCGACCGGCGGCTCGAGCACCCGGCCGGCGTCGTCCAGCAGGCGCACCCCCGAGCCGGACTCGACCCGGCCGATCACCCGCACTGGCCACTCGGCTTGCAGGGCGGCGAGGAATCGCTCCGGCAGGGTGAAGGCCAGTACGTAGTCGTCACCACCGCCGAGAGCGCAGGCCAGCGCGGCCTCCTCGTTGAACAGGCCACGCAGCGGCGCCGACAGCGGCACGCGGCGGCGCTCGATACACAGAGCCACGCCGGAAGCCGCGGCGATATGCCCGCAGTCGGCGAGCAGACCATCGGAAACATCCAGCGCCGCGCTCGCCCTGCCGCGCAGCGCCAGCCCCAAGGATAGCTGCGGCCGCGGCGACCAGTAGCGCGCGAGCAGGGGGCTGGCGATCTCTGCGGCTGCCTGGCGCTGGCCGAGCACCAGCGCCAGCGCGCCGGCGGCATCGCCGAGCGGACCGCCGACGCAGACGAGATCGCCGGGACGCGCGCCGTCCCGGCGCAGCGCCAGGCCGACCGGCACCCGGCCGAACACACTCAGGGTGATGCACAGGGGACCGCGGGTGGTGTCGCCGCCGATCAGGGCCAGGCCGCACTCGCGCGCCTTGTAGTCGAGGCCGCGGGCGAAGGACGCCAGCCAGGCCGGATCGGCCGCGGGCAGGATCAGGGCGAGGGTGAAGCCGACGGGCGTGGCGCCCATCGCCGCCAAGTCGCTGGCGGCGGCAGCCAGGGCGCGCTGAGCGAGCAGGAAGGGGTCGCAGGGATCGGGGAAATGCACCCCGGCGACCATGGTGTCGGTGGAGATCGCCAGCTGTTCGCCGGCGGGAACCTCCAGCAGGGCGCAGTCGTCGCCGATGCCGAGGGCCACGCCAGGTGCCGCCTGCGCACAGCCGGCGGTGGCGAAGTAACGGCGGATCAGCTCGAACTCGCCCATCGGCGCCCGCTCAGCGCTTGCCGCCGCGGACTTCGGCCGCGCGCAGCCGCGGCGCCAGCTTGTCCAGCACGCCGTTGACGAACTTGTGTCCATCGGTGGCGCCGAACACCTTGGCCAGCTCGATGCCTTCGTTGATCACCACCCGGTAGGGCACGTCGGGACGGTTACGCAGCTCGTAGGTGGACAGCCGCAGGATGGCCAGCTCCACCGGATCGACTTCCGCCAGCGGGCGATCGAGCAGCGCCGCGAAGGCCTCGTCGATCTCGGTTTTCTGGTGCGGCACGCCGTGCAGGATTTCATGGAAGTAGGCGCCGTCGACCACGTTGAAATCATTGTCGACGCGAAACTGCGCCTCGATCTCGTTGAGCGGCTGCCCCGCCACGTGCCACTGATAGAGCGCCTGCATGGCCAGGATGCGTGCCTGCCGGCGCGCTGCCACCTTGCCCTTGGCCGGTTTGGCGCCCTGCCCGCTCTGGCCACCGTCGCGATTCGCGCTCACTTGGCCTCCAGGGCCGCCAGCAGGCTGACCATTTCCAGGGCGGATAGGGCCGCTTCGGCGCCTTTGTTGCCAGCCTTGGTGCCGGAGCGCTCGATGGCCTGCTCGATGGAGTCGACGGTGAGCACGCCGAAGGCGATCGGCACGCCGAACTGCAGGGACACCTGGGCCAGGCCCTTGGTGCACTCGCCGGCGACGTATTCGAAGTGCGGGGTACCGCCCCGGATCACCGCGCCGAGGGCGATGATGGCGTCGAATTCACCGCGCTGGGCGACCTTCTGCGCCACCAGCGGAATCTCGAAGGCGCCGGGAACGCGAATGATGGTCAGCTCGCTCTGGCTGACGCCGTGGCGCACCAAGGTATCGATGGCGCCCTGCACCAGGCTTTCCACGACGAAGCTGTTGAAGCGGCCGACTACCAGGGCGTAGCGGCCCTTGGAGGCGATGAAGGTACCTTCGATGGTCTTCAAGGTCATGGCGAATCTCGTCTCGTTAAAGAACCGGAGTGCCCTCGGCAGCTCCGTAAATCAATCGGTCCCGGCCTTCCGGGCGGGAACGCCCACCCCCTGCCGACGGGGCATGGGAATGGCGGGCGGTTCCGGCGGGGATCATTCGGCGGGCAGGTATTCTACAACCTCCAGGTCGAACCCGGATATCGCGTTGAACTTCATCGGCGCGCTCATCAGGCGCATCTTGCGCACGCCGAGGTCGCGCAGGATCTGCGAGCCGGCGCCGACGGTGCTGTAGGTGCTCGGCGACTTGGGCGTCCCCTCGCGCAGCAGGGTCAGCACCTCGTTGGCCTCCAGCGGATGGCCGAGCAGCAGCACCACGCCACGGCCGGCCCCGGCCACCTCGGCCATCGCCGCGCGCAGGCTCCAGCGCCCCGGCTGGCGGACCATCAGCAGGTCGCGCAGCGGGTCCATGTTGTGCACCCGCACCAGGGTCGGCTCGTCGGCATGGATCTCGCCCATGATCAGCGCCATGTGCACGTCGCCCTCCACCGCGTCGCGGTAGGTCACCAGGTGAAAACGGCCCAGTTCGCTGTCCAGCTCCTGCTCGGCGATGCGCTGGATGGTGCGCTCGTGGATCAGCCGGTAGTGAATCAGGTCGGCGATGGTGCCGATCTTGATGCCGTGCTGCTCGGCGAAGGCTTCCAGCTCGGGACGGCGGGCCATGCTGCCGTCGTCGTTCATGATCTCGCAGATCACTCCACTGGGTTCGAAGCCGGCCATCCGCGCCAGATCGCAAGCCGCCTCGGTGTGTCCGGCACGGGCCAGCACGCCGCCCGACTGGGCCATCAGCGGGAAGATGTGCCCAGGGCTGACGATATCTTCGGCCTTGGCATTCTTCGCCGCGGCGACCTGCACGGTGCGCGCCCGGTCGGCGGCGGAAATGCCGGTGGTGACGCCCTCGGCCGCCTCGATGGACACAGTGAACTTGGTGCCGAAGCCGGAACCGTTGCGCGGCGCCATCAACGGCAGCTTGAGCAGTTCGCAGCGCTCGCGGGTCATCGGCATGCAGATCAGGCCACGGGCATAGCGCGCCATGAAGTTGATGTGCTCGGCCTGCACGCACTCGGAGGCCATGATCAGGTCGCCCTCGTTCTCGCGATCCTCATCATCCATGAGGATGACCATCTTGCCCTGGCGGATGTCTTCGATCAGTTCGTCAATGCTGTTGAGAGCCATCTGGCCACTCCTTGATTACTTCAGGTAGCCGTGCTCGGCCAGAAAGCCTTCGGTGAGACCGGAGGCGTGGGGCTCGGCGGCCTTGTCGCCGAGCAGCAGGCGCTCCAGGTAGCGCGCCAGGAGGTCGACCTCCAGGTTCACCTGCCGGCCCGGCCGGTAATCGGCCATGATGGTTTCGCCCAGGGTGTGGGGCACGATGGTCAGCTCGAACTCGGCGCCGCTCACCCCGTTGACCGTCAAGCTGGTGCCGTCGACGGTGATCGAGCCCTTGAGGGCGATGTACTTGGCCAGCTCGCGCGGCGCGCGAATGCGAAATTGCACGGCGCGGGCGTTGTCCTCGCGGGACACCACCTCGCCGACGCCGTCGACGTGCCCGCTGACCAGGTGGCCACCGAGACGGCTAGTAGGCGTCAGGGCCTTTTCCAGGTTGACCCGGCTGCCGGCCTTGAGGTCGATGAAGGCGGTGCGCGCCAGGGTCTCACGGCTGACGTCGGCCCAGAAGCCATCGCCGGGCAGCTCCACCGCGGTCAGACAGATGCCGCTCACCGCGATGCTGTCGCCAAGCTTGACGTCGCCAAGGTCCAGCTTGCCGGTCTGGATGTAGACGCGCACGTCGCCACCCTTGGGGGTAAGTGCGCGGACGGTGCCGACGGCTTCGATTATGCCGGTGAACATACAGTCCCCCTGGCGCAATGCTGCAGAAAATGGTGCATGGAACGATCTCCTGTTTCCGAAAAACAGGGCATGCAGATCGAAAGGGATCGCGCGCGCGGACTGCGCGTGGCAGAACATCCCGCTCTCTCTCATCCGGACTCTGACCGTCGGCTCCGGAATCGCACCGGATCTGCTGACCTTGCGTGGGAACGCCCCGTGGCAAGCGCTCGCGGGCTGGACGCCTTGCGTCATCACCGCCGGTGGGGAATTCCACCCCGCCCTGAGAACGTCGGGCCGTGCGGCCCGGAGGCGCTTTTTACCACAAGGTGCGCGCCGCAGGCCACCGGCGTCTGGTCGGGCGGGCGCGCTAGACCGCGGGCACCGCGACGATCTGCCAGTCGTCGCCCACCGCGCGGATGTCGCGGATCTTCAGCTCGCGCGCCTCGGCCATGCGCTCCAGGGGCAGCTCCAGGAGCGGCCGGGCGGTCGAGCCGAGGAACTTGGGCGCGACGAAAATCCGGTACTCGTCGACCAGCCCCAGCCGGGCGAAGGCCCCGGCCAGACGCGGGCCGGCCTCCACCAGCACCTCGTTGGCGCCGCGCGCGGCCAGTTCGGCCAGGAGCGCCGGCAGGTCGACCCGGCCCTCCTCGCCTGGCACGGCCAGCAGTTCATGGCCGGCCGCGCGGTAGGCGGCCTCGCACCCGGCCGCGCAGCCCGCCACCAGCGCCGGCCCGGCCTGGAAGAAGGGCGCGTCCAGCGGCACCCGCAGACGGCCGTCGACCAGCACGCGCAGCGGCGGGCGCTGCAGGGCCAGGGCGGCCTGCTCGGGCGCCAGCCCCAGCTCCTCGCCACGCACGGTGAGCCGGGCGCCGTCGGCAAGCAGCGTGTCGGCGCCGCTCAGCACCACGCTGGAGCGGGCGCGCAGGCGCTGCACCGCGGCGCGCGCCGGCGCCCCGGTGATCCACTGGCTCTCGCCGCTGGCCATCGCCGTGCGGCCGTCCAGGCTCATCGCCAGCTTGACCCGCACCAACGGCAGGCCGCGCTCCATGCGCTTGACAAAACCAGCGTTGAGGGCGCGCGCCTCGGCCTCCAGCACCCCGACGAGAACCTCGATGCCGGCCTGACGCAGGAGCTCCAGGCCACGCCCGGACACCTGCGGATTGGGGTCCTGCATGGCCGCCACCACCCGGCCGACCCCGGCGGCGACCAGTGCCTCGGCGCAGGGCGGCGTGCGCCCGTGGTGGCTGCAGGGTTCCAGGGTGACGTAAGCGGTGGCGCCGCGCGCCCGCTCGCCGGCCTGGCGCAGGGCGTGGACCTCGGCATGCGGCTCGCCGACGCGCACGTGCCAGCCTTCACCGACGACCGTTCCGCCGGCGACAATGACGCAGCCGACCCGCGGATTAGGATGGGTGGAATACAGCCCCTGGCGCGCCAGTTCCAGGGCGCGGGCCATGTATAGAGAATGATTCATGGCTTGGACGGCTCGCGGGAGAGGCGCTCGATTTCCTCGCGAAACTCGTTGAGGTCCTGGAAGCGCCGGTAGACCGAGGCGAAGCGGATATAAGCAACCTCGTCGAGCTTGTGCAGCTCGGCCATCACCAGCTCGCCAAGCACCCGCGACTTGATCTCCCGTTCGCCGGTAGCGCGCAGCTCGTGCTTGATCCGGCCGATCGCCGCCTCCAGGCGCTCGACACTCACCGGACGCTTCTCCAGCGCCCGCTGCATGCCAGCGCGCAGCTTGTCCTCGTCGAACGGCTGGCGGCTGCCGTCCTGCTTGATCAGCCGGGGCATGACCAACTCGGCGGTCTCGAAGGTGGTGAAGCGCTCGCCGCAGGCCTGGCACTCGCGACGACGACGCACCTGATTGCCCTCGGCGACCAGCCGCGAGTCGATGACCTTGGTGTCGTGGGCACTGCAGAAGGGACAATGCATGGGGCAGGTGGCTATCACGGAAAGGGGGTCCATGGTAGCGCATCCCGCCCCCAAGACAAGCTGCGGTCTTTGCGCTATACAGAGGCCCAGCTGCAACCCTCGCCAAGGAACCCCCATGTCGTCGCGCCCTTTCGCCCTCCTCGGCCTGAGCCTCCTGCTCGCCGCCTGCTCCAGCCAGCCCGATAGTCCGCCGCCGCGCCAGCCGGAAACGCCCGCGGCAGCCGCCGTAGAAGCGCTGCCGGCCGGCCAGCGTGAACTGCGCGGCAGCCTGCTCGGCGCCCCGGCGAACAGCGAGGTGGAGCTGGCGCTGCTGGTGGTCGACGAACGCGGTCGTCCGCGCGAGGAGCTCGGCAACACCCGCCTGCTGGGCAACGGTCAGGCGCTGCCGTTCAGCCTGCGCTTCGTCCCGCAGCCCTTCGCCGCCGGCATGCGGGTCGAGCTGCGCGGCCGGGCCAGCCAGTCCGGCCGACTGATCCTGCGCCTGCGGCCACGCACCGTTTCCGCCGCGGACAGCCAGGCGCTGGGCGCCCTGCAGCTGGTTCCCGCGCCGTGAGCGCACCGCCCCTTCTGCAGGCGGCGCTAGCCGGGCTGCTCGGCGACGCCCGGCTAGTCGCGCAGGAGCTGCCGGGCAGCGAACTGCGCCTCTGGCTGATCGATCCGGCGAACATGGACCGCGCCTTCAGCCCGGAGGAAACCCGGCGCATCCTCGAGGAGCCGCCTTACTGGAGCTTCTGCTGGGCCAGCGGCCTGGCACTCGCCCGCTGGCTGGCCGAGCACCCGGAATGGGTGCGCGGCCGGCGCGTGCTGGACTTCGGCACCGGCAGCGGCGTCGCGGCGATCGCCGCGGCCCGGCTGGGCGCTGCCGAAGTGGTGGCCTGCGATCTCGATCCGCTGGCACTCGCGGCCTGCCGGGCGAATGCCGCGCTGAACGGCGTGGCACTTGGCTATTCGGCGGACTTCTTCGGCGAAGCGGACCGCTTCGAGCTGATCCTGGTCGCCGATGTGCTCTACGACCGTGCCAACCTGCCGCTGCTCGACCAGCTCCTCAGCCGCGGCCGCGAGGCCCTGGTGGCGGATTCGCGGGTGCGCGATTTCGCCCATCCGCGCTACCGGCGCCTGGCCACTCTCGATGCTTGCACCTGGCCGGATCTGGCCGAGCCGCCGGAGTTCCGCCAAGTCAGCCTGTATCACGCCCGGCGCAGTGCCTGAGGGCAATCCACCCGCCTCTGCCTTGCTTCCCCCGCCGCGCGCCCCCACTTACCATGCTGGTTTCCGTTCCAGCCCACTGCCGAGAGTTCCGATGAGCGAAACCCCCTACATCTTTGACGTCACCGACGCCAGCTTTGACCAGCTGGTCCTCGACAACTCCTTCCACAAGCCAGTGCTGGTGGACTTCTGGGCCGACTGGTGCGCGCCCTGCAAGGCACTGATGCCGCTCCTGGCGAAGATCGCCGAAAGCTACCAGGGCGAACTGCTGCTGGCCAAGGTCAACAGCGACGTCGAGCAACAGACCGTGATGCGCATGGGTATCCGCAGCCTGCCCACCGTGGTGCTGTTCAAGGACGGCCAGCCGGTCGACGGCTTCGCCGGTGCCCAGCCGGAATCGGCCATCCACGCCATGCTCGAACCCCACGTGCAGGCGCCTGTCGCCCCCGAGACCGACCCGCTGGAAAGCGCCCTGGCGCTATTCGCCGCAGGGCAGTTCAGCGAGACGGAGAGCCTGCTCGTGGCGCTGCTGGGTGAAGACAACGAGAACGGCACCGCCCTGATCCTCTATGCCCGCTGCCTGGCCGAACGCGGCGAGCTGAGCGAGGCCGAGACCGTGCTGGATGCAGTGAGGGGCGATGAACACAAGCAGGCCCTGGCCGGCGCCCGGGCACAACTGACCTTCCTGCGCCAGGCCGCCGACCTGCCGGAAATCGCCACCCTGAAAAGCCGCCTTGCGCAGGATGCTGGTGACGATGAAGCGGCCTATCAGCTGGCAATCCAGCAGCTGGCGCGGCAGCAGTACGAGGCGGCGCTGGATGGCCTGCTGCGGCTGTTCGTGCGCAACCGCAGCTATGCCGGCGGCCTGCCGCACAAGACCCTGCTGCAGGTGTTCGACCTGCTCGGCAGCGATCACCCGCTGGTCGCCACCTACCGCCGCAAGCTCTATCAGGCCCTCTATTGAGGAGCGGCCGCGGTGGTCATCACTCCGCCCAGTGGTAGATCGGTGCGTCCGGACCATTCTCGATGCGGACCTGCGCGCAATGGCGCAGCCGCACCAGAAGACGCTTGCCTGCCTCGGCGCTGCCGGCCAGCGCCTGCAGCTGGTTGAGCAGCGCGGGACCCTCCATCTGCCCTGCACTGCGCAGCAGCTGCTGGGCGGTCTGCCAGAGGCGGTCGGCCGGCTCTGCCGCCGGGGTTGATGGTGCGCCAGGGTTGCCGGCGGCCAGCCGGGCGCTCAGCCGCGCCCAATCCTCGTCATCCAGCTCCAGAGTCAGGTCCACCGGCCATTCGCCGATGTGTCCGCGTATTCTCAGCATGGGCACAGCTCCTCGCGATGAAGAGCATCATGCTCCCACGCCGTCCGCGCCCCGCCAAGCGCGGCTGGCCAAGCGCAGCTGGCGAGACCCGGACAAACTCGTTATAACGTAACGCAAACCCGGCCCGGAGACTGCCATGCCCCGCCTGCTGCTCGCCCTGTCCCTCACTCTGCTGCCCCTGGGCCTCGCCCAAGCCGCGGGATCCCATCACGGCCACGAACACGCTCACGACCACCAGGAAACCCACGGGGAAACCCTCGACGCCCATGAGCACGGCAGCGCTCTGCTCAACCTGGCGCTGGACGGCAGTGTCCTGGAAATCGAATTCGCCAGCCCGGCCATGAACCTGGTCGGCTTCGAGCATGCCGCCCGGAGTGACGCCGACCGGGCCAAGGTAGCCGAGGCCCGCGCCCGGCTGGAACAGCCACTCGAGCTGTTCGGCATCCCAGTCGCGGCCAGTTGCCGGGTGCAGGAGCAAAGCCTGCATGGCGCACTGCTCGAGCCCGGCGCAGCCGCCGGACAGGAGCACAGCGAAATCGAGGCCCGCTACCGCCTGCAATGCAGTGCCGCAGACACGCTGGAGGGCTTGAATCTCGCCGTACTGTTCGGCACATTCCCGGCCATGCAGAAGATCCATGTCCAACTGATCGGCCCGCACGGCCAGCACGGCCTGGAGCTCAGCCCCGAGCGCAGCGGCCTGAAACTCTGAGGCCCGCTGCCAAGCGACACCAAGCGACCACATCAACCGACACCATGAGCACACCTCTGATCGAACTGTCCGACCTCGGCTTCGCCTGGCCGGGCCAGCCAGAGCTGCTGGACATTCCCGAATTCCATCTGCGGCGTGGCGAAACCCTGTTCCTCAAGGGCCCCTCCGGCAGCGGCAAGACCACCCTGCTCGGCCTGCTCGGCGGCGTGCAGAAGCCTGCCCGCGGCCATGTCCACCTGCTCGGCACCGAGCTGGGCGCGCTCTCCGCGACGGCCCGCGACCGCTTCCGGGTCGACCATACCGGCTATATCTTCCAGCAGTTCAACCTGCTGCCGTTCCTCTCGGTACGCGCCAACGTCGAGCTGCCCTGCCATTTTTCAAAGCTGCGCGCCGAGCGGGCCCGCCAGCGCCACGGCAGCGTCGCCCGGGCAGCCGCCCGCCTGCTGGAGCACCTAGGCCTGTGCGAGACGCTGCTGGAGCGCCGCGCCGCGGAACTATCGATCGGCCAGCAGCAACGCGTCGCCGCGGCCCGCGCTCTGATCGGCCAGCCGGAACTGGTGATCGCCGACGAGCCCACCTCGGCACTGGATGCCGACGCTCGCCAGGTGTTCCTCGACCTGCTCTTCGCCGAGTGCCGCGAAGCCGCGGCCAGCCTGCTGTTCGTCAGTCACGACCAGAGCCTGGCGAGGCTATTCGAGCGCAGCCTGTCGCTGCTCGAACTGAACCGCGCCGCCCGGCCACGGGAGATCTGAAATGCACCTGCTGCACCTGGCCCTGGCCAGCTTGGCCAATCGCCGCTTCACAGCCCTGCTCACGGTGTTCGCCATCGCCCTCTCGGTATGCCTGCTGCTCGCCGTCGAGCGGGTACGCACCGAGGCCCGCGCCAGCTTCGCCAGCACCCTGAGCGGCACAGACCTGATCGTCGGTGCCCGTTCCGGTCCGGTGAACCTGCTGCTCTATTCGGTGTTCCGCATCGGCAACGCCACCAACAACATCCGCTGGGAGAGTTTCCAGCACTTCGCCGAGCATCCGCGGGTAAAGTGGGCGATCCCGCTGTCGCTCGGCGACTCGCACCGCGGCTACAGGGTGCTGGGCACCACGGCGGCCTATTTCGAACACTACCGCTACGGTCGCCAGCAGCCGCTGCGCCTGGCCGAGGGCCGCGCCTTCGCCACGGACCCGTTCGAGGTGGTGCTCGGCGCCGAGGTGGCCGCGGCGCTGCACTACCGGCCGGGCGACGAAATCGTGTTGGCCCACGGCGTGGCCAAGATCAGCCTGACCCGACACGACGACAAGCCGTTCCGCGTGGTCGGCATCCTCGGCCGCACCGGCACGCCAGTGGATCGCACCCTGCACATCAGCGTGGCCGGCATGGAGGCGCTGCACGTCGACTGGCGAAACGGCGTGCCGGCCCAGGGCGGCGCGCGCATCGACGCCGCGCAGGCGCGCCGGCTGGACTTGCAGCCGAAGGCGATCACCGCCTTTCTGCTCGGCCTCGACAGCCGGATCGCCACCTTTGCCGTGCAGCGGGAAATCAACGACTACCTGGGCGAGCCGCTGCTGGCGATCCTCCCCGGGGTTGCCCTGCAGGAGCTGTGGAGCCTGATGGGCACGGCGGAGCAGGCGCTGTTCGTGGTGTCGCTGTTCGTCGTGCTGACCGGGCTGATCGGCATGCTTACGGCGATCCTCGCCAGCCTCAACGAGCGCCGCCGGGAAATGGCGATCCTCCGCTCGCTGGGCGCGCGCCCCTGGCACATCGCCGGGCTGCTGGTGCTGGAGGCCTTCGCGCTGGCCCTGGCCGGCGTGCTGCTCGGCCTGGCCCTGCTCTATCTCGGCATCCTGCTGGCCCAGGGCCCGTTGCAGGCGGCCTATGGCCTCTATCTGCCGTTCGCCCCACCCAGCGCCTACGAATGGCTGCTGCTCGGCGCTATTCTGGTCGCCGCCCTGCCGCTGGGCGGGGTGCCGGCCTGGCGTGCCTATCGCCAGTCACTGGCCGACGGCCTGTCCATTCGTCTGTGAGGAACCCCGATGCGCCGCGCTCTGATTGCCTTACTGCTCGCCCTCGCCATACCGCTGTGGGCGGCCGCCCCCCGCGATCTGGCTTGGTCCGAGCTGATCCCGAAAGGTGCGCCGCCGCCCCCGGAGCCGCAACCTCTGCATGACCTCAGCCAGTTGGCCAACGTGCTGCAGGCCGAGTCCGGCCCGCCAGCAGCGCAGAGCTCGCCGACGGCGCCGGTGGTCACGGCGCTGGACGGCCTCCTGGTAAAGCTGCCGGGCTACCTGGTGCCACTGGAAACCGGTAGCGACGGCCGCGTCCGCGAGTTCCTGCTGGTCCCCTACTTCGGCGCCTGCATCCATGTGCCGCCCCCGCCGTCGAACCAGATCGTGCATGTGCGCAACGAGCCGGGCGTGCAGCTCGAAGTGCTGTATCAGCCGTACTGGGTGGAAGGCACACTGCAGGTCGAACACAGCAGCAGCGAGCTGGCCGAGGCGGGTTACCGAATGACCACCAGCAAGGTCTCTCCATACCAACTGGAGGAATGAGCTCGAGCGGGACAGCCGGCGACCGCCTGGGTCGCAGATTGTCCCGTCCGAACCGTGAAGTGCCCCTCGAAAGGGCTGAAAAACTGCAGGCTTCAGTCAGCCTTGGCCAGATGCCGTTCGCGCTCGAACGCCAGCTCGCCTTCCGCCCAGTCGCGCCAGGCACGTACCTGGCTGCGTCCTGCGCCGGCCTGCTCGGCGCGCGTCAGCGCCTCCAGACCGAGACGCCAGTGCGCCTGCTCCAGCTCCAGCTGAGCCAGACTCAGCCAGTGCTTGGGATTGCCGGAGCTGGCGGCGAGACGGCCGAACACCTCGCTCGCCCGCTGCCGGTCGCGGGCCTGCCACCAGAGCCGGCCGAGGCGCTCCTCGCGGGCCGGGGTACGCGCCAGAATCCCGTCCTGCATCAGGGCGGCGAGCAGCTTGGCGCCCTGCCAGGGCTGTCCGGCGCTGTTAGCCAACAGCACCAGGTTGTCCAGCTCGCTCTCGCTGAAGCGCAGGCCCTTGCTGTGGGCCGCGCGCAGGGTCGCCAGCGCCTTGTGCTCGGCACCGCTCATCTGCTGCAGGGCGGCCAGTTGACGCCACTGACCGGCCTCGTTGGGATGGCGGACCAGCAGCTGGCGCTGCCAGCGCTCGGCGGCGGCCCAACGCTTGAGATCGGCGTTGGCGGCGACCAGGAAGCGCAGCCAGTTGTCCGCCGCCGCCGGATTGGCCTGGACGTAGCGCTCGGCCAGCGGCAGGGCCTTGTCATGCTGGCCCAGCCCCTGATAGGCCTGCGCCAGCATCAGCAGGATACCTTCGTCGGCCTTGACGGAAATCGGCGCGAGCAGCTCGACCACCTTGGCGTGGCGCCCCTCGACGGCGTTCAGCCTGGCCAGGTTGAGGCGTTCATTGGCCGCCACCTCCTTGTCCAGCTTGCCGCTGGCCAGGGCCTTGGAGAGCTGCTCGATGGCCCGCCCGTTGTTGCCCTCGGCCCAGGCCAGGTAGCCGCGGCTGCGCCAGAGCAACGCCTCCTCAAGGCTGCCCGAAGCGGCTTTGACGCCCTCCAGGGCGTGCCGTGCCGCCGCGTGGTCGCCTTTCTGCTGCGCCGCCTGCGCCGCCTGCAGGGCCTGGAGCACACCGGGATCGACGTTCTGCGCGGCCTGCACCGAGGCCGTCAGCAGGAGCAGCAAAAGGAACAGGCGACGCATCTCAATCTCCTCGCTGAATTTTGAAATACAGGGTCTTGACCGCCTCGCGATCGACTGCCAGACCGTTCTCGGTACGCGGTGCGAAGCGCCAGCGGGCGGCGGCGCTGCGTGCCTCGCGCTCGAAGACGTTGCGCGGCGAAGCCTCCAGTACGCGGATGTTCTCCACTGCACCGGCGCGGTTGATGGTGAAGGCTAGCTTGACGTGCCCCTCGATGCCGCGCTGCTGAGCCATCCGCGGATAGCGCGGGCGGACATCGTTGAGCGGCATCACCTCGCTTTCCGGACCGCCGACCGGGCCGGCACTGCCCGCCCCGGCCTCGGCGCCGCTGGCCGCCCCGCTGGCACCGGCAAGCGCCCCGGAGGCCGCCGCTGCCGCGGCCGGCGCCGCGCTGGGAGCAGCGGGCGCGGCGGCGAGTCCCTCCAGACTCGGCGCCGGTGCACTGGCGACACTGATCTTGCTGGACAGGACCGGCATTTCCAGGTCGAGGCTGGGCAGCTTGGGCGTAGGCGCGGCGGTGGTCGGCGTCACCGGGGTCGGCGGCTGCGGCGGCGTCTTGGGTTGCGGCATATCCGGCGCCGGCTGCCGGCTGGCGCTCGCGCTACTCTGCTCGGTCGCCCCCATCCGCACGAAATGGCCGACGGTGAGCGGGTCCTCGGGCACCTTGTTGCTTGGCGGGGCGATCAGGCTCAGCATCAACGAGAACAGCGCCAAGGCCACCAGACAGGCCGCGGCGAAGGACAGCGGCAGGCGCATCAGGGCGCTCCCGTTCCGGCAGCCAGCGCCACGTCGGGCACCCCGGCCTGGCGCGCTTGGTCCATCACCTGCACGACCAGTCCGGTCCGTGCATCGCGATCGGCCTGGACCACCACCACGCCTTCCGGCTGGTCGATGCGCAGGCGCTCAACATGGGCGCGCACGCTGCGCACGTCGACGGTCTTCTTGTCGATCCAGACCTGACCGTCAGCGGTCACCGCGATCAGAATGTTGCCTTTATCCTGTGGGCTGGCGGTGTCCGCCTGCGGACGTTGGACCTCGACGCCGGACTCCTTGATGAAGGAGCTGGTGACGATGAAGAAGATCAGCATGATGAAGACCACATCGAGCATCGGCGTCAAGTCGATGCCGGTTTCCTCATCCTGCTGGTAGTGGTGGCGACGCATTCTCATCGTCAATCTCTCTATGAACGAACGGACTCAATCGTGTCGCAACTGGTCGGCCAGCCGCTCGAGGGCCAGACGGGCGGAGCGCTCGAGGCGCGCCAGGCTGAACAGTCCAGTGATGGCCAGCACCATGCCAGCCATGGTCGGTAGGGTCGCCTGCCAGACGCCGGCAGCCATGCCGCGCGGATTGCCGGTACCGCTCAGGGCCAGCACATCAAACACTGCGATCATGCCGCTGACAGTACCGAGCAGGCCGAACAGCGGATACAGCGCCACCAGCGTCTTGCCCAGGCGCAGCGGGCCGGCGAGCATCTGCTGGGCCTGGGCCAGCCAGGCCGTGCGCACATCGCGCTGCCAGGTGCCGGACATGCTGGTCACCTGCTCCCAAACCTGGCAGTGCTCTTCGGCCCAGCGCGGGAAGACCCGGCGCATGAACCACAGGCGCTCGAACACCAGCGTCCAGTAGATCACGCAGAGCCCCGCCAGGGCCCACATCACCACCCCGCCCACGGCCATGAAGTCGAGTAGCGCATGGGCGCTGTCGACCAGACGCAGCCAGAAGGCGTGCAGATCAGTCACGGCGCGGCGCTCCCGACAGGTGCAGGGCGACCAGGCCGGCGCTCTGCTGCTCCAGCAGCTGGACCAGCGTCTTGCTGCGGCTGGCCAGCAGAGCGTGCAGGAACAGTAGCGGAATGGCCACTACCAGGCCCTGTACGGTGGTCACCAGGGCCTGGGAAATGCCGTCGGCCATCAGTCGCGAGTCGCCGCCGCCACTCTGGGTGATGGCCTGGAAGGTGACGATCATGCCGGTCACGGTACCGAGCAGGCCGAGCAGCGGAGCCACGGCGCTGAACAGCTTGAGCAGGCCCTGGCCACGCTCCAGCGGCGGGGTTTCCTGGAGGATCGCCTCGTCCAGCTTGAGCTCCAGAGTTTCCAGATCGGCCAGCTGCGGCTTCGGCCCGAGCACGCCGATCACCCGCCCCAGGGGGTTGTCGTCGCGAGGCGTGCCGAGATCCTGCAATTGCGCCTTGATGCTGCGCGATACGCCACCGAGATAGATCATCCGCCAGGCGGCGAGACACAGGCCGAGCACACCGAGGGCGAGGATCACCCAGCCGACCAGGCCGCCCTGCTGGACGCGATCCCAGAGGCTAGGTTTGCGTTGCAGCTGGGCCAGCAGGGTGCCGCGGCTGGGATCGACGGGCAGCTCGGCGAGAGCATCGCCGCTCTGCAAATAGCTTTTCACCAGACCATCGCCGGAAGGCTGGCGTGGCGGGGCCAGCAGCTCGCCGGCGTCGGCGTCGTAGCGCAGGAAGCCCGCGTCGGCGAAGGTGGAAAAGGTACCGACACGCAGCACCGCTTGAGTCGCACGCTGACCGTCGACTCCCACCACCGGCAGCGCCACCTGTTCGACCCGGCCGCTGGCGGCAAGGTCCTCGAGCAGGGTCATCCAGTAGCCGTCGAGATCCTCGCTGGACGGCAGGACAGCGCTTTCCGCCAGCGCCTTGAGGCGCGCCAGGCGCTCGGGATACTGCACGTTGAGCAGGCTGTCCTGCCACTGCCCGGAGATATCCCCGGCACTCTGGCGGACCACGGCGAACAGCTCGCCGAAATCGCCAACGCGCAGGGCCAGCTGTTTTTCCTGCTCGGCCAACTGGGCCGCCTGGCGGTCGAACTCGGCCTTCAGGCGCTCGGCCTCGGTCTTCTGCGCGTTCAGCTCGGCACGGGCTGCGTCGAGCAGCCTGGCCTGCTCGCCGCGCTCGGCAAGGAAGGCCTTTTCCCGCTCGGCCATGGCGCTGACTTCAGCAGCGCGCTCGCTGCGGATGCGCTTGAGCAGCTGATCGGGATTCAGGGAGTCCGCCGCCAGGACGAGGGCCGGCAACAGGCTCAGGGCAAGGACGGAAGCGAGACGACGAATCATTGCTTGGCCTCCAGGGCCAGGGTCTTGACGGGCAGTTGCAGGTAGGCGGGGGCCTGTTGCTGGCGGGCGATGGCGATGGCTTGGGCCAGGGGACGACGAGCGCTGCCGTCGAGCATCTCCCAACGGCGTGCCTGCGGGTTCCACCAGCCGCTCTCATGACCATCGAGGGTCTGGTAATAAAGCATCACCCGGCCAAGGCGGAAGAATTCGACGCTGCGCAGGCCGCCTTCTGCCTGCTGCTCACCGCGCCATGCCTCCAGGGTGCGGCCATAGTCGCTCTCGATCTGGTAGGCCTCGAGGATCCGCCGATACTTCTCTGCCAGGGAGACATCCGGCTGTGGCAGCAGCTCCTGCAGCTGCGCCAGACGATCGCCGCGCTCCTCGGGGAGGAACGGCAGGTCGGCGGCGATGAACTCGCCAAGCACCTCGACCATGCGCTGCATCTGCGGCGCTACCGCCTGCTGGGTGCGCTCGATGCCGTCCAGCTGCTGCTGATAACCGGCCAGCTCCTTGCTCTGAGCGGCAGTCATTTCGCGCATCTGGGCGTTGTAGCCCTTCAAGGCCTCAGCCTGCTGGAGGGCCGCGCGGTACTCGTTGAGCATGTCCCGGCTGGCATCGTCCAGCGCTTCGATACGGCCTTGCGAGGCCTTCGCCTCCTCGGCCAGGCGCTGGCTTTCATCCAGCGCAGCATCCAGCGACGCCGCCGACAGCGGCAGGCTGGCCAGCAGCAAGACAGCCGTCAGCAGACGATGGGGATAAGGGTTCATACGGAGCGTCCTCGACAAGGCACATCACTAAAAGATAAATATTATCATCTGCAAAAGAACCGCTCAAGGCAACACGCTGCAACGTCTGCCAGAGCTCTGGGAAAGGCCTCTGCCCGAACTGCAACAGAACGCCGCAGCCCCTCGAGTCCCCTGTGGAGGACGCCGCCTCCCGCGAACCACGTCACAACTTTTCCAGAAACCAAAAGGGCCAAGGAGCTTTTCTTGCGCCAGGTCAACATGGTGCCGGTCGGACAAACTACCCTTTGACGCTACTGGAAGTTCATTCAAACCCTAGCCAGCCGCCACATGCAGCATTGGCAGATCAATTCCGCCCTGCTCTTTCTTTCGGTCAATTGTTGTTATTTTCCAACAATGGCAGTCACCCCTGGAAAGTTTCTTGAGATTATTTGCAAAGTAACTTTTCCCTCCCACCAAATGTTATCAACCCAACAACTTCACAGCGTCTTTTTCTCACCAGGAAAAGCACTTTTCATCTACACTCCAGCACCAAACAAAATCCAAGAGTTTTATTGAGACAAATCAGGGTCGGCCTGCTGGGAGTTATTAATATCAACTCCACACGCAAATACTTCTTCGGGAGTTCGCAATGGCCAAGTTCAAATCCCTCTTCGCTCTTTCCCTGGTCGGCATGGCTCTGGCAGTCCCCTACGCCTCTGCGCACGAGCGCGGCGATATCATCCTGCGGGCCGGTGCGGTCACCGTCGACCCCCGCGAAGACAGCGAAGACATCCGCCTCGCCGGCGCCGGCAAGCTGTCCGGTACCAAGGCCACGCTCGACAGTGATACCCAACTCGGCCTGAACTACCTCTACATGCTGACCGACCATGTCGGCATCGAATACCTGGCCGCCACCCCCTTCACCCACGAGGTGAAGGGCAAGGGCCTCCCCGGCAACCTGGATGGCCGCCTGGGCGACTTCAAGCAGTTGCCACCGACCGTCAGCCTGGTCTACTACCCGCTGTCCCCCAGCGCCACCATCCAGCCCTACGTCGGGGTGGGCGTCAACTACACCTACATCTTCGAAACCAAGCTGGGCAAGGCAGCCGAGGGCAAGGGCTTCAGCGGTCTGGACATGCAGAACTCCGTCGGCCTGGCCGCGCAGATCGGTGTGGATTACATGCTGACCGACACCCTCATGCTCAACGCCCAGGTGCGCTACATCGACATCGAGACCAAGGCTACCACCTACCTGAACGACAGCAAGGTCACCGTCGACGTGGACGTCAACCCCTGGGTTTACATGGTCGCCCTGGGCTACAAGTTCTGAGCGCCCCCAACGAGAAAGGCGCCTGCACGGCGCCTTTTTCTTTTGTTTATCCCCGGGCAGCCACGGCGTAGAGCGCTACGGTCAAGCGGTAGCCGTCAGGACTGCGCGTCCCCCAGCAAACGGGCCAAGCCAGTGGCCAGCGGCGTCGGCCCGGACAACGGGTAGCGTTCCAGCAGGCGCCGGTTGTTCGCCTGCGAATGGCGAATATCGCCAGGCCGCGCGGCCTCTCGGCGCACCTCTGGCAGGCCGCCGAACAGCGTCGAGATTTCCTCGAGCAGCCGGTTCAGGCTGACGCTACGGTTCAATCCGACATTCACCGCTCCTGGCAGAAGCTGCGGCGCCGCCAGGGCCTGCAGCAGCACCCCGACGAGATCAGCGATATAGACGAAATCGCGGGTCTGCTCACCATCGCCGAACAAGGTGATGGGCAGGCGCTTCGCGGCGCGCTCGGTGAAGATACTGATCACCCCCGAGTAGGGGGAAGAAGGATCCTGGCGCGGCCCGTAGATATTGAAGAAGCGAAAGACCGCCGGCTCCAACCCATGCTGGCGGCGGTAGAAGTCGAGGTAATGCTCGCTGGCCAGCTTGTCCGCCG
Source organism: Azotobacter armeniacus (assembly GCF_054779355.1). Classification (NCBI taxonomy): domain Bacteria; kingdom Pseudomonadati; phylum Pseudomonadota; class Gammaproteobacteria; order Pseudomonadales; family Pseudomonadaceae; genus Azotobacter; species Azotobacter armeniacus. Next base: position 24,019 of record NZ_BAAGYK010000046.1, on the reverse strand, counting down.
CGTAGGGCGTGAGCGGCGCCTTCGGCGTGTCCTCATCGATCGCCTCACCCTCCCCGTTGTTGCCGTAGACGGCCGCACTGGAGGCGAACAGAACGCGCCTGATGTCATGCTCGCGCATCCCCTCGCAGACGTTCAAGGTGCCGATGAAATTGCTCCGGTGGGTACCCACGGGGTCGATCACTGAAGCCTGCACCGAAGCCACGGCCGCCAGATGGATCACGGCCCGGCAACCGCCCAGGACCCTCCGCACCAGAGCGGCATCAGCGACATCCCCCTCGACCAGTTCAAGACGGGAATCGCCGAGTGGCAGATTGTCCGGCTTGCCGCTGGACAGATTATCCAGCACGCGCACGAAATGTCCCTTGGCGAGCAGCGCATCGACCAGATGCGAGCCGATGAAGCCGGCTCCACCAGTTACCAGAACAGGCAGATCAGACATGACGATAATAGCGATCCAGCAGGTTCGGCAAACCGGCACGCCAGGCGCGCGGCTTGATGCCGAAGGTGTTGAGAACCTTCTTGCAGGATAGCACTGCATGCTGCGGCTCTTTGGCTGCATCCGGGCTCGCCCCGTGTGGCTGGGCCTGGATATCCTCGACGACCAGCCGGCGGTGGACGCGCGCCTCGCCGAGGACCGCCTGGCCAAATGCCAGCGCAGTGGTCGCCTCGTGGCCGCCATAGTGGTAGGTACCCCACAGCGGCGCCCGGCAATCCAGCTGTTTCAGCACCGCGAGCATCACCCGCGCGGCATCGTCCACCGGCGTCGGGTTGCCGCGCCGGTCGTCGGCGAGAGCCAGTACGCTTTCCCGTTCGGCACGCAGGAGAAAGCGCCCGAGCAGCCCATAAGGAGTGTCGTCGTACAGCCAGCCGAAGCGCAGCAGCACATGCCAGGGACAGAACGAACGCACGCTCTGCTCGATGCGCAGCAAGGACTGTCCACGCAGCCCGAGTGGCATGGGCTCGTCCTTCTCGCTGTAGGCCGTGGCACGCGCGCCATCGAAGACCCGATAGCTGGAGGGCTGCAGCAGGATGATCTGATGATGCTGGCAGAGCTCGGCGAGGCGCTCGGTCGCGCGCTCCTGGATGGCCAGGCGTGCGGCATCGAGGGTCTCGGCCTGAAACCAGTCGTGGTAGTAGGCGAGATTGACCAGTGCATCGGGGCGGGTTTCGTCGAGCAGGAGGGTCAGGCTAGCTGAGTCCCAGCCCTGCTCCGGGGGACGGGGAGCCAGAAAGCTGATGTCGGCCTCGGCGCCCAGGTGGATCAGGGCCTGGCCCAAAGCGCTGCCACCACCCAGCAGCATCAGACGCATATGCATAGGATGGAACTACCCTGGGTTGGCAGAAGGAATGAAAGCATGGATAGACTGAACACGGTCCGACATCTGCAGTGATCGGCGCCAAGGTGGCCAAACCATCCCCGGCAATTTGGATGGTATTGTGCGGCTTTCAACTGTGCGCGTCACTACTGCCGCACCACGGGCCAGCGCCGAGCCGATCGGCTCCCGTCCGGCCCCGACGAGCAACAGAATGCCGTACCGGCCATGGAAAGCTTGGCGATGGTCTTGGCGATCAGGCTGCGGTCAGGCTCTCTCCTCGGCGGAATGGCTCAGCGCTCGCCGCTCAGGACATGGTCGAGCGAATAGCGTCCCGCCCCCCTGAAGGCGATGTAGGACGCCAGGAACATCATCAGCAGTGGGTATTCGATGCCGCGGTCGATCCACACCTAGGTCAGCCCGAGAATGTAGGCGATCGCCAACATCTGTAGCGCCATGAGGGCGGCCAGCAGCCGGGGGGCGAGGCCAGCGGCCAGCAGAGCAGACCGCCGATGCCCTCCAGCAGCGCCACGCACAGGGCGAAGACGGCCGGTGCCGGCAGGTGGAGCACGATGCGGATCAGGCTGATCGAGGCCGCCATGGGATCGCCCATGGAACCATGGGAGGTGCCCAGCAGCTTGGGCAGGCCGTGACTCATCATGTTGTCTTCGGCGAGCTTCAGACCGCAGGCGCTGAGCGCCTCCCTCAGCAGATCGAAGAGCCGCCCGCACCCGGCCGCATCAGATCGCCTAGGCGCAGGCCGACCCGCCCGGCGGAGCGGTGGAAATTGCTCCAGATGCGCCATTGTTTGCTGTCGATGGCGAAGGACAGCCGGCTTCTTTCCGGCTCGCTCAATCCGGCCAGCAGCCGGTTGGCGGCAGCGGCGATCGGCTCGGTACCGACCCCGCTGGAGGCCAGCCGATGGATCGTGGGGGCGACCTGCTCGCCGAAGGCGATGCCGCGGTATGGCTCGTCGCTCCAGGCGAAGCAGCAATGCAGGAGCAGCGCCCCGCCGAGCCGATGGCGTCGTGTTTTCATTGCCGCGCCTCCCCGGCCGGCTGGCCGCTCCAGCGCTGCTGCACCCGGCTGGCCAGCAAGGCGGCCAGCGCACCCAGGGTTGTGGCCAGCCCCAGCTCGGAGAAGGTCGCCGGCGATGGCGGCAGATGCGAGGCAAAATAGCAGACCAGGCCGAGAAAGAAGCAGAGCAGGTTGTTGAACACCGGCAGCAGACGCAGCGACAGCACCACCAGCGCCACGGCAAACACCACCAGGGAGGTGGTCAGGGCGCCGAAATGCGGCATCAGCGCCGCGCTGGCCGCACCGCCGAGCATGCCGATGGCCAGGCCGACCAGCACGCAGGCCAGATTGATCAGCCCGTGCCGGACCGTGCCGCCGCGGCTGAAGAAAGCAATCCAGCCGATGAACATCGCCCACACGGGCACCTCGACGTGCAGCGCACTGACCGTGGCGGCCAGGATCGCCACCGCCGACTCGCCGGCGGTGACCTTGAAGTGATCGGGAACCAGGGTATAGGGCATCGTATGTCTCCTTGAGTGTCCGGCACCGGGCAATCGGCTCAGGCGAAGCCGCCGTTGGCGCGCAGCACCTGGGAATTGATCCAGGCACCGTCAGGCCCGGCGAGGAAGGACACCACCGCGGCGATGTCCTCGGGCGTGCCGAGGCGTTCCAGCGGCGGCAGCCCGGTCAGTTGGTCGATCTGCTCCGCGCTCTTGCCGGCGAGGAATAGCTCGGTGGCGACCGGTCCCGGTGCCACGGCGTTGACGCTGATCTCGCGCCCGCGCAGCTCGTTGGCCAGGACATGCACCAGGCCCTCGACGCCCGCCTTGCTGGCGATGTAGGGACCATAGCTGGGAAAGGACTTGGTGATCGCACTGGTCGACAGGGCGATGATCCGCCCGCCGCGCTCCACCTGCCGCGCCGCCTCGGCGAGCACGACGAAAGTACCGCGCAGGTTGGTGCGGATCACCCGGTCGAACTGCTCGAGATCGCCGTCGGCGATCTTCAGGTAGGGCATGATCCCGGCGCTGTTGACCACCACGTCGATGCGTTTGAAGGTCGCGCGCGTCCTGGCGAACAGGTGCTCCATGTCGGCCGGCTCGGCCACATCGCCGCGCACTGCGATGGCCCGTCCGCCGGCGGCGACGATTTCCGCCACCAGCGCCTCGGCCAGGGCCTGGCTGCCGGAGTAGTTGACGGCCACCGCGAAGCCGTCCTGTGCCAGGCGCAGGGCGATAGCCCGGCCGATGCCGCGCGAGGCCCCGGTAACGATTGCCGACTTGTTGACTGGCTGCATGATTTCACTCCCGCGTGACGGGGCGACGAAGGCCGTCCCTGTTGGAAGTGATTCTGGTAGCCGGGGGCAGCTTGGATAAATGCGTGGGAATTGTCAGGATTATTCAATAAGCCCTAACAATTGCAGTGACCCATGGATAGATTCGACACCCTGCAGCTCTTCACCCGCATCGTCGAGCTGGGCAGCTTCACCCGGGCGGCCGGCGCCCTGGACATCCCCCGCGCCACGGCCACCCACGCCATCAAGACACTGGAGGAGCGGCTCGGCGCACGACTGCTGGAACGCACCACCCGCCAGGTGCGCCCGACCTTGGACGGACAGGCCTTCTACGAGCGCTGCAAGCGCATCCTCGGCGATCTGGAGGACGCCGAGTCCTCCCTCAGCACCGCAATGGCCAACCCACGCGGCAACCTGCGCCTGGACCTGCATGGCTCCCACGCCAACCTGATCATTCTGCCGCGCATCCAGGAGTTCCACCGCCGCTACCTGCAGATCGAGCTGACCATCAGCAGCGGCGACCGCCTGGTGGACTTGGTGGGCGAAGGTGTCGATTGCGTGGTGCGCGCCGGCAACCCGCGCGACTCCTCGCTGGTGGCGCGGCGCCTGGCGCTGATGCCGGAGGTCGTCTGCGCCAGCCCGGATTATCTGGATCGCCACGGCCGCCCCGCCCACCCCGCCGAGCTGACGGCACACCAAGCGGTCGGCTTCTTCTCCAGCAATCACGACATCCGCTACCCCTTCAGCTTCCTGATCGACGGCGAGGTGGCAGAGTTCGAAGTGGGCGGCTGGATTTCGGTCAACGACGCGGAGTGCTACAGCACCTGTGCGTTGAACGGCTGCGGGCTGATCCAGGTGCCGCGCTTCCGGGTGGAGGAGCATCTGCGCAGCGGAAGGCTGGAGGAAGTGCTGACGGACTGGCCCAGCCCCGGCCTGCCGGTTTCCGTGCTCTATCCCTATCACCGTCAGCTGTCGCCACGGGTCAAGGTTTTCGTCGAGTGGCTATCAGCCATCTATGCAGAGCACTTCGCAACGACCGAGACGCCACAGAGTGCCCGCAAGCGCCGAGGAGAGTGAGTTCCTGCCTGCCACCCGGCAGGCAGGGAAGCGGCTAGAACGGAATGTCGTCGTCGAAGCTGTCGTAATCCGGTGCCGGCGGCTGCCGATCCTGTTGCGGAGCAGGACGTGCCTGCGGAGCCTGGGCCTGCTGCTGCGGCTCGCGCGGGGGACGCGGCGCGCGCGGAGCGTCGTCGCCGCTGCCGCTGCCGCGGCCGAGCAGCTGCAGGGTGCCGTTCATGTCGACGACAATCTCGGTGGTGTAGCGGTCCTGGCCGTCCTGCCCCTGCCACTTGCGGGTCTGCAGACGGCCCTCGACGTAGCACTGCGAGCCCTTGCGCAGGTACTCGCCGGCAATTTCGGCCAGCTTGCCGAAGAACACCACACGGTGCCATTCGGTACGCTCCTGCTGCTGGCCGGTCTGCTTGTCCTTCCAGGCGTCGGTGGTGGCCAGGGTGATGTTGGTGACCGCATTGCCGTTGGGCAGATAACGGGTTTCCGGGTCGCCGCCGACGTTACCGATCAGAATGACTTTGTTAACCCCACGGGCCATAACGTTCTCCTAGGCTTCAGCACGCGCCGGCGCCGGATCGATCAGGCGCTCCAGGGACGTGCGGTCCAGTTTTTGAGTATCCACTTTGATATAGAGGGCGGCCTCCTCAGCCACCACCTCGGCATCTGCCACTCCGGGCACGGCCAACAGACGCTCGCGCAAGGCCGCATCGCGCAGGGCCGCGGGCGACAGCGGCAAGCGCAGGCTGGTCACGTAGGGAGGTTCGCGCATGGTAACAGCTATCGCCAGCCACAGGGCGCAGAGCAGCGCACAGCCGATGAACACCGCGCCCAGCCCGCCCTGCTGGTACAGCCAGCCGCCGAAGATGCCGCCCAGCGCCGCGCCCAGAAACTGGTTGGTGGAGTACACCCCCATCGCCGTGCCCTTGCCACCGGCCGGGGCGACCTTGCTGACCAACGACGGCAGGGAAGCCTCCAGCAGGTTGAAGGCGGTGAAGAACGCCACCGCCCCCAGCACCAGCGCCACCAGGCTGCCGCCGAGCAGCCAGAAATACAGCTCGCAGAACAGCAGGACCGCCACCGCTGCGCAGAACACCCGCTTCATCCGACGCTTCTTTTCAGCGTAGAAGATGAACGGGACCATGCCGAGGAAGCCCACCAGCAAGGCGACCAGGTAGACCCACCAGTGTTCTTCTCTCGGCAACCCGCCCCGCTCCACCAGGGCCAACGGCAGGGCGACGAAGGTGGCCATGAGGATCGCATGCAGCGCACCGATGCCGAAATCCAGACGCAGCAGCTCGGGATGGCGCAAGGTGGCGCCCAGCGCTTGACGCGCCACGCCCGATTCACGATGCTGCAGGACCTGTGGCGCCGTGGGCACCAACGCGACAATGATCAGGATGCAGAACAGAGCCATGCCAGCGGTCGCCCAGAACAGTCCGGACAGCCCGAAAGCGCGGGTCAGCAGCGGGCCGAGCACCATGGCCGCAGCGAACGACAGGCCGATGCTCATACCAATCATGGCCATGGCCTTGGTGCGGTGCTGCTCGCGGGTCAGGTCGGAGAGCAGCGCCATCACCGCCGCCGAAATGGCCCCGGCGCCCTGCAGCACGCGGCCGGCGACGACTCCCCAGATGGAGTCGGCATTGGCCGCAAGCACCGCGCCGGCGGCGAAGATCATCAGGCCGATGTAGATCACCGGACGTCGGCCGATACGGTCGGAGAGAATGCCAAAGGGGATCTGCAATACCGCCTGGGTCAACCCATAGGCGCCGATCGCCAGGCCGATCAGGGTCGGCGTGGCGCCTGCCAGGTCCATGCCATAGGTGGCGAGCACCGGCAGCACCATGAACATGCCCAGCATGCGAAAGGCGAACACGAGCGCCAGCCCGCCTCCCGCCCGGATTTCGCTGCTACTCATGCGCTCGCTGTCGTGCATGCTCCAGTCCTCGTGAAAATGCGCGATTCTACCAGCCGCTGCCCGGCCAGCCCATGCCAAAGGCACGCACCGCCGGCCAAGCGTTGCCCGCCCTCCTGCAGCGCGCCGTATACTCGCGGATTTCCGCCCGCCATGCGAGGCCGCTTTGGACAAGATCCTGATCCGTGGGGCGCGCACCCACAACCTGAAGAACATCGACCTGACCCTGCCCCGCGACAAGCTGATCGTCATCACTGGCCTGTCCGGCTCAGGCAAGTCCTCGCTGGCCTTCGACACCCTCTATGCCGAGGGCCAGCGCCGCTACGTCGAATCCCTCTCGGCCTACGCCCGGCAGTTCTTGTCGATGATGGAAAAACCCGATGTCGACGCCATCGAGGGCCTGTCGCCGGCGATCTCCATCGAGCAGAAGTCCACCTCGCACAACCCGCGCTCCACTGTCGGCACCATCACCGAAATCTATGACTACCTGCGCCTGCTCTACGCCCGCGTCGGCACCCCGCGCTGCCCGGAACACGACGTACCGCTGGAGGCACAAACCGTCAGCCAGATGGTCGACCAGGTGCTGGCGCTGCCTGAGGGAAGCAGGCTGATGCTGCTGGCGCCGGTGATCCGCGAGCGCAAGGGAGAGCACCTGTCGGTATTCGACGAGCTGCGCGCCCAAGGCTTCATCCGCGCACGGGTCGACGACAAGCTCTACGAGTTGGACGATCTGCCGAAACTCGACAAGCAGAAGAAGCACAGCATCGAGGTGGTGGTAGACCGCTTCAAGGTGCGCGGCGACCTGCAGCAACGCCTGGCTGAATCCTTCGAGACCGCCCTGAAACTGGCCGACGGCATCGCCCTGGTGGCTCCAATGGAGGGCGAGGCCGCCGATGAGCTGATCTTCTCCGCGCGCTTCGCCTGCCCGCACTGCGGGCACTCGATCGGCGAACTGGAGCCCAAGCTGTTCTCCTTCAACAACCCGGCCGGCGCCTGCCCTTCCTGCGACGGCCTGGGCGTCAAGCAATTCTTCGATCCGCGCCGGCTGGTCAATGGCAAGTTGTCCCTCGCCGGGGGCGCGATCCGCGGCTGGGACCGGCGCAACGTCTACTACTTCCAGATGCTCGGCTCACTGGCCGCGCACTACGGTTTCAGCCTCGAAGAGCCGTTCGAGGAGCTGCCGGCCGCCCTGCAGAAGGTCCTGCTGCAGGGCAGCGGCCGCGAGAACATCGAGTTCCGCTATCTCAACGACCGCGGCGATATCGTCGTCCGGGCCCATCCGTTCGAAGGGATCATTTCCAACCTCGAGCGTCGCTACCGCGAGACCGAGTCCGCCAGCGTGCGCGAGGAGCTGGCCAAGCTGCTCAGCAGCCAACCCTGCCCGGACTGTCGCGGTACCCGCCTGCGCCGCGAGGCGCGACATGTCTGGGTCGGCAAAAAGACCCTGCCGGCGGTCACCGCGCTGCCCGTGGGCGATGCTTGCGGCTATTTCGCCGACCTGCATCTGAGCGGCCGGCGCGGCGAGATCGCCGAGAAGATCCTCAAGGAAATCCGCGAGCGCCTGCAGTTCCTGGTCAACGTCGGCCTCGACTACCTGACCCTGGATCGTAGTGCCGACACCCTGTCGGGCGGCGAGGCACAGCGTATCCGCCTGGCCAGCCAGATCGGCGCCGGCCTGGTCGGGGTGATGTACATCCTCGACGAGCCGTCCATCGGCCTGCACCAGCGCGACAACGAGCGTCTGCTGGCCACCCTCACCCATCTGCGCAATCTGGGCAACACGGTGATCGTGGTCGAACACGACGAGGATGCCATCCGTCTGGCCGACTATCTGGTTGACATAGGCCCCGGCGCCGGAGTGCACGGTGGGCGCATCGTCGCCGAGGGTACGCCAGCCGAGGTAATGGCCCACCCCGACTCGCTGACCGGCAAGTACCTCTCCGGCCGGGTGAAGATCCCCGTGCCGGGCAACCGTACACCTCGCGATGCCAAGAAACTGCTGAAGCTCAAGGGCGCGTGCGGCAACAACCTGCAGAACGTCGACCTGGAAATCCCGGTGGGCCTGCTGACCTGCATCACCGGGGTATCCGGCTCGGGCAAGTCGACGCTGATCAACAACACCCTGTTCCCCCTCACCGCCACTGCACTGAATGGCGCCAGCGCGCTGGAAACCGCCCCGCACGACAGCTTCGACGGCCTGCAGCATCTGGACAAGGTCGTCGACATCGACCAGAGCCCGATCGGCCGTACGCCGCGCTCGAATCCGGCCACCTATACCGGATTATTCACGCCGATCCGCGAGCTGTTCGCCGGGGTGCCGGAGTCACGCTCGCGCGGCTACAACCCCGGGCGCTTCTCCTTCAATGTCAAGGGCGGACGCTGCGAGGCCTGCCAGGGCGACGGCGTGATCAAGGTAGAGATGCACTTCCTCCCGGACATCTATGTCCCCTGCGACGTCTGCAAGGGCAAGCGCTATAACCGCGAGACACTCGAGGTGAAGTACAAGGGACGGAATATCCATGAGGTGCTGGAAATGACCATCGAGGAGGCCCGCGACTTCTTCAACGCCGTGCCGGCGGTAGCGCGCAAGCTGCAGACGCTCATCGACGTCGGTCTTTCCTATATTCGCCTGGGCCAGAGCGCCACGACGCTGTCCGGAGGCGAGGCACAGCGCGTCAAGCTGTCGCGCGAGCTGTCCAAGCGCGACACCGGCAAAACGCTGTACATCCTCGATGAGCCCACCACCGGCCTGCACTTCGCCGACATCCAGCAATTGCTGGATGTGCTGCACCGCCTCCGCGACCACGGCAATACCGTGGTGGTGATCGAGCACAATCTGGACGTGATCAAGACGGCCGACTGGATTGTCGACCTCGGCCCCGAGGGCGGCTCGCGAGGCGGCAAGATCATCGGCACGGGGACGCCCGAAGATATTGCGCAGATGGAGCAATCCCATACCGGACACTTTCTCAAGCCTTTGCTGAAGCGTGACCGGGCCTGACCTTGGCACTCAAAGCAAAAAGCCGGCCCCTTGCGGGGCCGGCTTTTCATTCGCTCATTCGCTCGGGCCGATACCCAGACCACGGGCGATAGCCTCACAGTAGACCGGATCGGCCTTGATGACGGGAGCCAGCTGGCGCAACGGAACGCTTCGCATGCACGCGGCGCTCGGGTATTACTTCCTGATTGAAGTGAGTGAGTTTCTCGACGAGATGGACGTCGTCCAGAAGCAGAGCCGCTCCCCTGCGGAGCGGGAGTTCTGGTTATCGGCGACCGGGATATCACTGGCGGTGGTCAGTATGTTTGCTTCGCTCACGTTATTCTCCTTTCGTTCAAGTCCTGCCGCCGGGCGAAAGAATAGCGAAGCGGCCCGATAGCTGATAATTCATTAATTTAAGCAGTGGTATAGGAAACGACAATCAATAAAAAACCGGGCCTTAGCCCGGTTTTTCTTCAACTGCGAAACGCTTATTCGGCAGCTTCGATCTCACCAGCGACTGGACGGTCAACTAGTTCGACGTAGGCCATGGGCGCGTTGTCGCCAGCGCGGAAACCGCATTTCAGGATGCGCAGATAGCCACCCTGACGGTTAGCGTAGCGCTTGCCCAGATCGTTGAACAGCTTGCCGACGGCAGACTTCGAGCGGGTACGATCGAAAGCCAGGCGACGGTTGGCGACGCTGTCATCCTTGGCCAAGGTGATCAGCGGCTCGGCAACCCGACGTAGCTCCTTGGCCTTGGGCAGGGTAGTTTTGATCAGTTCGTGCTCGAACAGCGACACCGCCATGTTCTGGAACATGGCCTTGCGGTGTGCGCTGGTGCGGCTCAGGTGACGGCCACTTTTACGATGACGCATGGTTTAATTCCTTACCAAACTTGTGCGTTCGGTGGTTATGACGTTCAGGCCGTAGCCTTGTCGTCCTTCTTCAGACTTGCCGGCGGCCAGTTGTCGAGACGCATACCAAGGGACAGACCACGGGAAGCCAGAACGTCCTTGATTTCGGTCAGGGACTTCTTGCCCAGGTTCGGAGTCTTCAACAGCTCCACTTCGGTGCGCTGAATCAGGTCACCGATGTAGTAGATGTTCTCCGCCTTCAGGCAGTTGGCTGAACGTACGGTAAGCTCCAAGTCGTCGACCGGGCGCAGAAGGATCGGATCGATCTCGTCTTCCTGCTCGACCACGACCGGTGCAGTGTCACCCTTGAGGTCGACGAATGCGGCCAGCTGCTGCTGCAGAATGGTCGCGGCACGGCGGATGGCCTCTTCGGGATCCAGGGTACCGTTGGTCTCCAGATCGATGACCAGCTTGTCCAGGTTAGTGCGCTGCTCGACGCGGGCGTTTTCCACCACGTAAGCAACACGACGGACCGGGCTGAAGGAGGCGTCAAGCTGCAGACGACCGATACTACGGCTTTCGTCTTCGTCGCTCTGGCGGGCATCGGCGGGCTCATAGCCACGACCGCGAGCCACCTTGAGCCTCATATTCAGTACACCGTTGTCCGCCAAGTTGGCGATTACATGGCCACCGTTGATGATTTCGACATCATGATCCAGCTGAATATCGGCAGCGGTGACCGCGCCAGAGCCCTTCTTGCTCAAGTTCAGCGTGACTTCGTCGCGACCATGCAGTTTGATGGCGAGGCCCTTCAGGTTGAGCAGGATCTCGATGACATCTTCCTGCACGCCTTCGATGGCACTGTACTCATGAAGCACACCGTCTATCTCGGCCTCGACTATTGCACAGCCGGGCATGGAGGACAGCAGGATGCGACGCAGGGCGTTGCCCAGGGTATGCCCAAAACCGCGCTCCAAGGGCTCGAGCGTGATCTTGGCGCGGGTCGGACTGACCGCCTCCACATCGATGTGACGGGGGGTCAGGAACTCATTTACCGAACTCTGCATGGATATACCTATTTTCTAGCCCTTACTTGGAGTAGAGCTCGACAATCAGGTTTTCGTTGATGTCGGCGGACAGGTCGCTGCGAGCCGGCACGCTCTTGAACACGCCAGACTTCTTCTCCGTATCCACTTCAACCCACTCGACGCGACCGCGCTGGGCGCAGAGTTCGAGAGCCTGGGCGACGCGCAGTTGGTTCTTGGCTTTCTCGCGAACGGCTACGACATCACCGGCCTTGATCTGATAGGACGGAATGTTCACGGCCTGACCATTGACAGTGATAGCCTTGTGCGAAACCAACTGACGGGACTCGGCGCGAGTGGCACCGAAGCCCATGCGGTACACGACGTTGTCCAGACGGCACTCAAGCAGCTGCAACAGATTTTCGCCGGTGGAACCCTTGCGACGGCTGGCTTCCTTGTAGTAACCGCTGAACTGGCGCTCCAGCACACCGTAGATACGGCGGACTTTCTGCTTCTCGCGCAGCTGGGTACCGTATTCGGACAGACGACTACGGCGCTGACCATGAATACCGGGAGCCGACTCGACGTTGCACTTGGATTCGAGTGCACGGGAGCCGCTCTTCAGGAACAGATCAGTGCCTTCGCGACGGGACAGTTTGCATTTGGGACCAATGTAACGTGCCATTCTTCACTGTCTCCTAATTACACGCGACGCTTCTTCGGCGGGCGGCAGCCGTTATGCGGGATCGGGGTCACGTCGGTAATGCTGGCAATCTTGTAACCACAGGCATTGAGGGCACGTACGGCGGACTCGCGACCCGGGCCGGGCCCCTTGACGTTCACGTCGAGGTTCTTCAGGCCGTACTCCAGAGCAGCTTGACCGGCACGCTCGGCAGCCACCTGGGCAGCGAACGGGGTGCTCTTACGCGAACCACGGAAGCCGGAACCGCCGGATGTTGCCCAAGAAAGGGCATTACCCTGGCGGTCGGTGATGGTCACGATGGTGTTGTTGAAAGATGCATGGATGTGGGCAATGCCATCCACCACGGTCTTTTTGACTTTCTTACGAGGACGAGCAGCAGGTTTTGCCATGATTAGATTCCTGTCGATTCGCGAACGCGATTACTTGCGGATCGGCTTGCGCGGGCCCTTGCGGGTACGGGCGTTGGTCTTGGTACGTTGACCGCGAACCGGCAGGCCACGGCGATGGCGAAGGCCACGGTAGCAGCCCAGGTCCATCAGGCGCTTGATCTTCATGTTGACTTCGCGGCGCAGGTCACCCTCGGTAGTGAGTTTGGCCACTTCGCCACGTAGTTGCTCGATCTGCTCGTCCGAGAGATCCTTGATTTTCGCTGCCGGATTGACGCCGGTAGCGGCACAGATAGCCTGTGCACTGGTGCGACCGACACCATAGATGTAGGTCAGCGAGATAACAGTATGCTTGTTATCCGGAATGTTGACGCCTGCGATACGGGCCATTCACTGGAACTCCAATTGACAGCTACCCACGCCCTGGAAGCCAAGAAATAGGGCGCAGGATACTAGCGCTGTAATAAAAAAGAATCAACCCGGCAGCGCACTAGCTGCCGGGCTCATTACGCGAGGATCACACTCAGCCTTGGCGCTGCTTGTGACGCGGCTCCGCGCTGCAGATCACGCGCACGACGCCGTCGCGACGGATGATCTTGCAGTTGCGGCACAGCTTCTTCACCGATGCACGAACTTTCATCACCAACTCCTCGAACCTTATGGACCGATCAGCGGAGCATGCCGCCACCATAGCCCTTCAGGTTACTTTTCTTCATCAGGGATTCGTACTGGTGCGAAACGAGGTGCGACTGTACTTGCGACATGAAGTCCATCACAACCACCACTACGATCAGCAACGAGGTCCCGCCAAGATAGAACGGCACGTTGGCTGCCACCACCAAGAACTGCGGTAGCAGACAGACCGCCGTCATGTAGAGAGCGCCAAAAACGGTCAAGCGGGTCAGCACGCCATCGATGTAGCGCGCCGACTGCTCACCCGGCCTGATACCAGGAATGAAGGCACCGGATTTCTTCAGGTTTTCCGCCACATCCTTGGGATTGAACATCAGTGCAGTATAAAAGAAGCAGAAGAAAATGATCCCTACACTGAACAGCAGAATGTTCAACGGCTGACCGGGAGCAATGGCCTGAGCTATATCCTGCAACCAGCCCATGCCTTCCGACTGACCGAACCAAGAGCCCAGCGAAGCTGGAAACAGCAGGATACTACTGGCAAAAATGGCCGGGATGACGCCTGCCATATTCACTTTCAGTGGCAAGTGGCTGGTCTGCGCAGCGAAGATCTTGCGGCCCTGCTGACGCTTGGCATAGTGCACCGCGATGCGTCGCTGGCCACGCTCAACGAAAACCACGAAGCCGATGATCGCCACAGCCAGCAGCGCGATGGCAAGCAGGGCCATGATATTAATATCGCCCTGACGAGCAGACTCGAAGGATTGGCCGATCGCCGCAGGCAGACCGGCCACGATACCGGCAAAGATCAGCATCGAGATGCCGTTACCAACGCCTCGCTCGGTAATCTGCTCGCCCAGCCACATCATGAACATCGCGCCAGCCACGAAGGTGCTCACAGCCACGAAGTAGAAGCTGAAATCGGAGGCGAAGGCGACACCCTGACTGGCCAGGCCGACGGACATGCCGAAGGCCTGGATGACTGCCAGAGCAAGCGTCCCGTAACGGGTATATTGGCTGATCTTACGGCGCCCGGCTTCGCCTTCCTTCTTCAACTGCTCCAACTGAGGACTGACCGCAGTCATCAACTGCATGATGATCGACGCCGAGATGTACGGCATGATCCCCAGCGCGAAGATGCTCATCCGCTCCAGCGCACCACCGGAAAACATGTTGAACAGGCTAAGAATGGTTCCCTCGTTCTGTTGGAACAGTTCCGCCAGCCTGTCGGGATTGATTCCTGGCACCGGGATATGCGCGCCTATGCGATAGACGATGATCGCCAGGAATAGGAATCGCAGCCGAGCCCAGAGCTCGGACAGCCCGCCATTGCTGAGTGCGGAGAGAGCACCTTGCTTAGCCATTTAGTCCTCGATCTTACCGCCAGCTGCTTCGATGGCCGCACGTGCACCCTTGGTGACGGCGATCCCCTTCAGAGTAACGGCCCGGCCTACCTCGCCAGACAGCATGACCTTCACGCGACGGACGTTCTGATTGACCAGATCGGCATCTTTCAGCGTCTGCAGGGTCACGACGTCACCTTCCACCTTAGCGAGCTCGGAGGTACGGATTTCCGCACGATCCATGGCTTTCAGAGAAGTGAAGCCGAACTTCGGCAGACGGCGATGCAGAGGCTGCTGACCGCCCTCGAATCCGGGCGCGATCCTACCACCAGAGCGGGATGTCTGCCCTTTGTGGCCACGGCCACCGGTCTTGCCGAGGCCGCTGCCGATGCCACGACCCGGACGCAGCTTCTCGCGCCGTGCACCCGGCGCGGAACGCAGATCGTTCAGTTGCATGGATTAACCCTCCACACGAAGCAGGTAATGGGCCTTGTTGATCATCCCGCGATTCTCAGGGGTATCCTGAACCTCAACAGTGTGACCGATGCGGCGCAGGCCCAGGCCCTTGACACAGGCCTTGTGATTGACCAGACGGCCATTCAAACTCTTGACCAGAGTGACTTTGACAGTTGCCATGATCAGAGAATCTCCTCGACGCTCTTGCCACGCTTGGCGGCCACTGACTCAGGGGACTGCATTTCCTTCAGACCCTTGAAGGTGGCGTAAACCACGTTCACCGGATTGGTCGAGCCGTAGCACTTGGCCAGAACGTTCTGCACACCCGCGACCTCGAGAACGGCACGCATGGCACCGCCAGCGATGATCCCAGT
This sequence comes from Azotobacter armeniacus, assembly GCF_054779355.1. Classification (NCBI taxonomy): domain Bacteria; kingdom Pseudomonadati; phylum Pseudomonadota; class Gammaproteobacteria; order Pseudomonadales; family Pseudomonadaceae; genus Azotobacter; species Azotobacter armeniacus. The sequence goes on along the minus strand of NZ_BAAGYK010000046.1, from coordinate 8,655 downwards.
ACCCTCACTGGCAGGTTGCATATAAACCCGGGAAGCGCCATGGGCTGACTTAACCGGATATTGCAGAGTAGTACCACTCAGATCGACCTGGATCATGTTGCGGCGGGCAGCCTCCATGGCCTTCTGGATGGCAGCCGGGACCTCGCGGGACTTGCCGCGACCGAAGCCAACACGGCCCTTACCATCGCCAACGACAGTCAGCGCGGTAAAGGTGAAGATGCGACCACCCTTGACGGTCTTGGCAACGCGATTGACCTGGACCAGCTTCTCGATGTAGCCCTCGTCGCGCTTTTGCTCGTTATTCGCCATAACTTAGAACTCCAGCCCGCCTTCACGAGCAGCATCGGCCAGTGCCTTGACACGACCGTGGTACTTGAAGCCAGAACGGTCGAATGCCACCTGGGTTACGCCAGCGGCCTTCGCACGCTCGGCTACCAGTTGGCCAACCTTCTTGGCCGCATCGACGTTGCCGGTGGCAGCGTCACGCAGTTCTTTGTCCAAGGTCGAGGCAGAAGCCAGAACCTTGCCGCCGTCGGCCGTGATGACCTGGGCGTAGATATGCTGGGAAGAGCGGTACACGCAGAGGCGTACGGTTTCCAGCTCGCGCATTTTCAGGCGTGCCTTGCGAGCGCGACGCAGACGAGTTTCTTTCTTTACGCTCATTTGCTATGCCCTACTTCTTCTTGGCTTCTTTGCGATGGACCACTTCGCCGGCATACCGCACACCCTTGCCCTTGTACGGCTCGGGACGGCGGAAGTCGCGAATCTCAGCCGCCACCTGACCAACCAGCTGCTTGTCGATGCCCTTGATCAGGATATCGGTCTGACTCGGGGTCTCTGCGGTGATGCCTTGCGGCAGCTCGTAATCCACCGGATGGGAAAAGCCAAGCGCCAGAGACAGGACTTGCCCCTTGGCCTGCGCCTTGTAACCGACACCAACCAGCTGCAGCTTGCGCTCGAAGCCCTGACTGACACCGATCACCATGTTGTTGACGAGTGCACGGGTGGTACCGGCCATGGCTCTGTTCTGCTGATCGCCATTGCGGGCAGCGAAGCGCAGCTCACCAGCATCCTGAATAACTTCGACGGAAGGATGCACATTCAATTCGAGGGAGCCCTTGGCCCCCCTCACCGAAAGCTGCTGACCGGCCAGATTGATCTCTACGCCAGCGGGCAGCTTGACGGGGTTCTTAGCAACGCGAGACATGCTGTTCCCCCCTTAGAACACAGTGCAGAGCACTTCGCCGCCAACACCGGCAGCACGGGCCGCACGATCAGTCATCACACCCTTGTTGGTGGACACGATCGAAACGCCCAGACCGCCACGCACTTTCGGCAGTTGATCGACGGACTTGTACTGGCGCAGGCCAGGACGACTCACGCGCTTGAGCTCCTCGATGACCGGACGGCCCTCGAAATACTTGAGCTCGATGGACAGCAGCGGCTTGATGTCGCTGCTGATTTGATAATCCGAAATGTAGCCCTCGTTCTTGAGAACATTGGCCACAGCCACCTTCAGCTTGGAAGACGGCATACTCACGACGGTCTTCTCAGCCATCTGGGCATTACGGATACGAGTTAGCATGTCCGCTAACGGGTCCTGCATACTCATGGGCTAATTGCTCCTGATACAGAAAGAAAGCCTTGCGGCCTGAGCCCCTGACCTTGACTCCAGATAGAAATCAAGAATCAGGAGAGCCGAGCATCCTAGAGGCTGTCCAAAAAAGAATCAAGCCCCAGAGGGGCTTGATTCAGGTAACACAGACTCAGCGAAAGTTTCGCGAGCCCGAGATGTACTTACCAGCTGGCCTTGACCAGACCGGGCACATCACCGCGCATGGCAGCCTGGCGCAACATGTTGCGAGCCAGACCGAACTTGCGGTAGACGCCATGGGGACGACCGGTCAGACGGCAGCGGTTGCGCAGGCGCGAAGCGCTGGCGTCACGCGGTTGCTTCTGCAGAGCGATCTGGGCTTCCCAACGCTGCTCCGGAGCGGAGTTCGGGTTGGCGATGATCGCTTTCAGCTCGGCACGCTTCTTGGCGTACTTGGCAACCGTTTGCTGACGCTTCAGCTCGCGGTTCTTCATACTCTGTTTGGCCATTGCCTGCTCCAGTCAGTTGCGGAACGGGAAGTTGAAGGCACGCAGCAGAGCGCGACCTTCATCATCGGTACTGGCAGTGGTGGTCAGGGTGATGTCCAGACCACGCAGCGCATCGATCTTGTCGTAATCGATTTCCGGGAAGATGATTTGCTCTTTGACACCCATGCTGTAATTACCGCGACCATCAAAGGACTTGGCATTCAGGCCGCGGAAGTCACGCACGCGCGGCAGGGAGATGGAGAGCAAGCGATCCAGGAACTCGTACATGCGATCGCGACGCAGCGTCACCTTGACACCGATCGGCCAGCCTTCGCGAATCTTGAAACCAGCGATGGACTTGCGGGCATAGGTGACCACGGCCTTCTGACCAGTGATCCTCTCCAGGTCAGCAACAGCATTCTCGATGATCTTCTTATCACCGACTGCCTCGCCAAGCCCCATGTTCAGAGTGATTTTGGTAATGCGCGGAATTTCCATCACGTTGGCCAGCTGAAGTTCGTTCTTCAGCTTGGGCGCGATCTCGTTCCGGTAAATCTCTTTTAGTCGTGCCATGGTTATCTACCTAGCAGTGCTCAAGCATCAACCGGCTTTTGGGTCGACTTGAAGACACGAATTTTCTTGCCGTCTTCGACCTTGAAACCGACGCGATCAGCCTTGTTGGTTTCGGCATTGAAGATGGCCACGTTGGAGACGTGCAGGGGCGCCTCCTTCTCGACGATACCGCCCTGGACGCCCAGCATGGGGTTCGGCTTGCTGTGGCGCTTGATCAGGTTGACCCCAGTGACGACCAGACGGTCGTCAGCGAGAACCTTGAGCACCTTGCCGCGCTTGCCCTTGTCCTTGCCGGCGATGACGATGATCTCGTCGTCACGACGAATCTTTTGCATGACGGCTTCTCCTTACAGCACTTCAGGGGCGAGCGAGACGATCTTCATGAACCTCTCGGAACGAAGCTCACGAGTGACCGGCCCGAAGATGCGAGTGCCGATCGGCTCCTGCTTGTTGTTCAGCAGGACTGCCGCATTGCCGTCGAAGCGGATGATGGAGCCATCGGGGCGGCGCACGCCGTGCTTGGTGCGAACCACCACAGCCGTCATGACTTGGCCCTTCTTGACCTTGCCGCGCGGAATCGCTTCCTTCACAGTCACCTTGATAATGTCGCCGATACCGGCGTAACGGCGATGCGAGCCGCCCAGCACCTTGATGCACATGACGCGACGGGCACCACTGTTGTCGGCCACGTCGAGCATGGATTGAGTCTGAATCATAACTTTCTCCGACCCTTAGTCTCTTAGACTTCCACCGCGCGCTCGACGACTTCCACCAGCATCCAGGACTTGGTCTTGGCCAGCGGACGGGTCTCGCGAATGGTGACCGTGTCGCCGATACGGCACTGGTTGGTTTCGTCGTGGGCGTGCAGCTTGGTCGAACGCTTCACGTATTTACCGTAGATCGGGTGCTTCACGCGGCGCTCGATCAGGACGGTGATGGTCTTGTCCATTTTGTCGCTTACGACACGGCCGGTCAGCGTGCGAACGGTTTTCTGAGCTTCAGCCATGATCACTTACCTGCTTGCTGGTTGAGCACAGTCTTGACGCGAGCGATATCACGCCTCACTTGCGAGAGCAGGTGAGACTGCCCCAGTTGGCCAGTCGCCTTCTGCATGCGCAGATTGAACTGGTCGCGCAGCAGGCCAAGCAATTGCTCGCTCAGCTGCTCAGCCGATTTTTCACGAAGTTCATTCGCTTTCATCACATCACCGTCCGCTTAACAAAAGTGGTGGCGAGCGGCAGCTTGGCTGCTGCCAGGGCGAAAGCCTCGCGCGCCAGCTCTTCGGAAACACCCTCGATTTCGTAGAGCACCTTGCCCGGCTGGATCTGGGCTACCCAGTACTCGACGTTGCCCTTACCCTTACCCATACGCACTTCAAGGGGCTTCTTGGTAACCGGCTTGTCGGGGAATACGCGGATCCAGATCTTGCCGCCACGCTTGACGTGACGGGTCAGGGCGCGACGTGCGGCCTCGATCTGGCGAGCGGTGAGACGACCGCGACTCACGGACTTAAGAGCAAACTCGCCGAAGCTGACCTTGCTACCACGGTGAGCCAGACCCCGGTTGTGGCCGGTCATCTGCTTGCGGAATTTTGTACGCTTGGGCTGCAGCATGTTGCGTACTCCTCTTACTTAGCAGCTTTTTTGCGAGGCGCAGGCGCTTGCGGCTTGAGCTCTTCGTGCTGGCCACCAATGACCTCGCCCTTGAAGATCCAAACCTTGACGCCGATCACACCATAGGTGGTGTGTGCTTCGTAGGTGGCGTAATCGATATCCGCGCGCAGAGTGTGCAGCGGCACACGACCCTCACGATACCATTCGGTACGGGCGATCTCGGCACCACCCAGACGACCACTCACCTGGATCTTGATGCCCTTGGCACCAATGCGCATGGCGTTCTGTACCGCACGCTTCATGGCACGACGGAACATGACGCGACGCTCGAGCTGCTGAGCTACGCTCTGAGCAACCAGCATACCGTCGAGCTCCGGCTTGCGGATCTCTTCGATATTGATGTGCACCGGCACACCCATTTGCTTGGTCAGGTCCTGACGCAGCTTCTCAACATCCTCACCCTTCTTGCCGATCACGATGCCGGGACGAGCGGTATGGATGGTGATGCGTGCGGTTTGAGCCGGACGAGCAATATCGATACGGCTCACGGACGCGCTTTTTAGTTTGTCTTGGAGGTACTCACGGACCTTCAGATCGGCAAACAGATAATCCGCGTATGTGCGCTTGTCTGCATACCAAACTGAAGTGTGCTCCTTGACGATTCCCAGGCGGATGCCAACGGGATGTACTTTCTGACCCATCTGATCGACTCCGTTACTTGTCCGCAACCTTGACAGTGATATGGCAAGACCGCTTGACGATGCGATCAGCACGGCCCTTGGCGCGCGGCATGATGCGCTTAAGCGAACGCCCTTCGTTGACGAAAACGGTGGAGACCTTCAGATCGTCCACGTCTGCGCCCTCGTTGTGCTCGGCGTTGGCAACGGCCGACTCCAGCACTTTTTTCATGATCTCGGCGGCTTTCTTGCTGCTGAAAGCCAGGAGATTGAGCGCATCGCCCACCTTCTTCCCGCGGATCTGGTCGGCGACCAAGCGGGCTTTCTGGGCGGAGATTCGAGCGCCCGACAGCTTAGCGGCTACTTCCATCTTTCCTTACCCCTTAACGCTTGGCTTTCTTGTCTGCCACATGACCACGATAGGTACGGGTAGCGGCAAATTCGCCCAATTTATGACCAACCATGTCCTCGCTGATAAGCACCGGGACATGCTGACGGCCGTTATGCACGGCGATGGTCAGACCGACCATCTGCGGCAGGATCATTGAACGACGCGACCAGGTCTTAACCGGCTTGCGATCATTCTTTTCCACCGCCACTTCGACCTTCTTCAACAGGTGAAGATCAATGAAAGGACCTTTTTTCAGAGAACGCGGCACAGTCGTATCCCTCTAGTTACTTACGGCGGCGGACGATCATGTTGTCGGTGCGCTTGTTCGACCGGGTCTTCGCACCCTTGGTCGGGAAGCCCCACGGCGACACTGGATGACGACCACCCGAGGTACGACCCTCACCACCACCATGCGGGTGGTCTACCGGGTTCATCGCCACGCCACGGACGGTCGGGCGAACACCACGCCAACGCTTGGCACCGGCCTTGCCCAGCGAACGCAGGCTGTGCTCGGAGTTGGAGACCTCACCCAAAGTCGCACGGCAGTCGGCCAGAACCTTGCGCATCTCGCCGGAGCGCAGACGCAGGGTCACATAGGCACCCTCGCGAGCGACCAGCTGGGCAGAAGCACCGGCGGAGCGGGCCATCTGGGCGCCTTTGCCGGGCTTCAGCTCGATACCATGAATGGTGGAACCGACCGGGATGTTGCGCAGTGGCAGGGTATTGCCCGCCTTGATCGGTGCGTTCACGCCGGAAATCAGCTGGTCTCCAGCGGCGACGCCCTTGGGAGCGATGATGTAGCGGCGCTCGCCATCAGCGTACTTCAGCAGCGCGATGTGTGCAGTGCGGTTCGGGTCATACTCGATACGCTCGACGACGGCCGGGATGCCATCCTTGTTGCGACGGAAGTCGACCAGACGATAGTGCTGCTTGTGACCACCACCGATGTGGCGAGTGGTGATGCGGCCGTTGTTGTTACGACCACCAGACTTGGACTTCTTTTCCAGCAGCGGCGCATAGGGAGCACCCTTATGCAGCTCCTGGTTGACAACCTTGACCACAAAGCGGCGGCCAGCGGAAGTCGGTTTGCACTTAACGATTGCCATGATGCACCCCTTTACTCAGCGCTGCTGGCGAAATCGAGATCTTGGCCGGCCTGAAGAGCGACGTATGCCTTCTTCCAGTCGTTGCGCTTGCCCAGACCGCGAGCGGTGCGCTTGGTCTTGCCCTGGACATTCAGGGTGGTGACACGCGCGACCTTCACGTCGAACAGGGCTTCGACAGCCTTCTTGATTTCCAGCTTGGTTGCATCGGTGGCAACCTTGAAAACGAATTGTTTCTTGCTTTCCGCCAGCACGGTGGCCTTCTCGGAGATGTGCGGACCAAGCAGTACTTTGAATACGCGTTCCTGGTTCATCCCAGCAGCTCCTCGAATTTCTTCACGGCCGACACGGTAATCAGCACCTTGTCGTACGCGATCAGGCTGACCGGATCGGAACCCTGGACGTCGCGAACGTCGACGTGCGGCAGATTGCGCGCGGCTAGGTACAGGTTCTGATCGACAGCATCGGAGACGATCAGCACATCGTTCAGACCCAGGCTGCCCAGTTTGCTTACCAGGCTCTTGGTCTTGGGTGCATCTACGGCGAAGTCCTCAACAACGACCAGGCGCTCCTGACGCACCAACTCACTCAGGATCGAGCGCAGAGCGGCACGATACATCTTCTTGTTGAGTTTTTGCTCGTGGTTCTGCGGGCGAGCAGCAAAGGTCATGCCACCGCCACGCCAGATCGGACCACGGCTGGTACCGGCACGCGCACGGCCGGTGCCCTTCTGCCGCCAGGGACGCTTGCCGCCGCCTCTGACATCGGAGCGATTCTTCTGCTGCTTGCTGCCCTGGCGACCACCCGCCAGATAGGCAACGACAGCCTGATGCACGAGGGTCTCGTTGAACTCACCGCCAAAGGTGCGCTCGGAGACTTCGATCGCCTGAGCGCCATTCACATTCAATTGCATCTCAGCTTCCCCTCTTAACCGCGAGCCTTGGCCGCCGGACGCACGATCACATCGCCGCCAGTAGCGCCGGGAACGGCACCCTTGACCAGCAGCAAATTACGCTCAGCATCGATACGAACCACTTCCAGGGACTGCACGGTCACGCGCTCGGCGCCCATATGACCGGACATTTTCTTACCCTTGAACACTCGGCCAGGAGTCTGGCACTGGCCGATAGAGCCCGGAACACGGTGGGAAACGGAGTTGCCGTGGGTATTGTCTTGACCGCGGAAATTCCAGCGCTTGATGGTACCGGCGTAGCCTTTACCCTTGGACTGACCGGTAACGTCCACCAGTTGTCCAGCCTGGAAAATCTCGGCGGTGACCAGGTCACCGGCGTGGTACTCGCCCTCTTCTAGGCGGAACTCCCAGACACCGCGGCCGGCTGCGACATTCGCCTTGGCGAAGTGACCGGCCTGAGGCTTGGTCACGCGCGAAGCCCGGCGCTCGCCAACAGTGACCTGCACCGCACGATAGCCGTCGCTTTCTTCGTTCTTGAATTGGGTCACACGATTCGGCTCGATCTCAATGACCGTAACCGGAATAGAGACACCTTCTTCGGTGAAAATGCGGGTCATGCCGCACTTACGACCGACTACACCAATAGTAGTCATTTCTTGAACCTCTCCAGTGTACGGGGCTTTCACCCGCTATGGCCGCCCATTTCAGAGCGTTACACGACCAAAACCTGGACGGTTTTAGCCGAGGCTGATCTGCACTTCCACGCCAGCCGCCAGATCGAGCTTCATCAGCGCATCGACGGTCTTGTCGGTCGGCTGTACGATATCCAGCACGCGCTTGTGGGTACGGATCTCGTACTGATCACGCGCATCTTTATTGACGTGCGGCGAGATCAGAACGGTATACCGCTCTTTGCGGGTAGGCAGAGGAATCGGACCACGCACCTGAGCACCAGTACGTTTCGCGGTTTCCACGATTTCCTGGGTAGATTGATCAATCAGGCGATGGTCAAAAGCCTTCAACCGAATACGGATTTGTTGGTTTTGCATTTTGACCTCAGACTCGAAGTTGCACCCTACCGAGCGGAATACGCCCGATAAAAGGAGGCGCAATTGTACGGATGCCCCCCTGGGGTGTCAACAAAAGGATCAGCAATAGAAAAAGCCCCATAAGGGGCTTTTTCCTATCGCCGCATCGATTACTCGATGACTTTGGCAACCACGCCGGCGCCAACGGTACGACCGCCTTCGCGAATGGCGAAGCGCAGACCGTCTTCCATGGCGATCGGAGCGATCAGGGTGAC